>CAUEUQ010000024.1:0-24704 GCA_959021215.1 uncultured Collinsella sp.
CCCGTTCCTCCATGTCCGGGGAGAGCAGCACATCCAGCAGATAGTCCACATAGTGACCCTGGCCGGCGGGCAGCTCGGCGACCTTGTCGACCACGACAGCGCCCTCAAAGCCAGCGTTCTTGGCGATGGTGGCGACCGGAGCGGTCAGAGCCTTCTTGACGATGTCGACGCCGATCTTCTCCTCGGGGTCATCGATCTCGACGGCATCGAGCGCAGGAGCAGCGTCCATGAAGGCGACGCCGCCGCCAGCGACAATGCCCTCCTCGACAGCAGCGCGGGTGGCCTGCAGGGCGTCCTCGACGCGATGTTTGATCTCCTTGAGCTCGGACTCGGTAGCAGCGCCGACCTTGATGACGGCAACGCCACCGGAGAGCTTGGCCAAGCGCTCCTGGAGCTTCTCACGGTCGAAGTCAGAGGTGGTGTTCTCCATCTCGCCCTTAATCTGAGCGATACGGGCGTCGATGGCCTCCTTGGAGCCAGCGCCGCCGACGACGACGGTGTTGTCCTTAGAGATGGTGACGGACTTAGCGGTACCGAGCATATCGGCGGTGATGTCAGCGACCTTCACGCCCAACTCGTCCAGGGCAGCCTGGCCACCGGTGAGGACGGCGATGTCCTCGAGAATGCGCTTGCGGCGATCGCCGTAGCCCGGGGCCTTGACGGCGCAGACGTTGAGGGCGCCACGGATCTTGTTGAGGACCAGGGTAGGCAGAGCTTCGCCGTCGATGTCCTCAGCGATGATGAGCAGGCCACGGCCAGCGCGCTGGACAGCCTCGAGAACGGGCATGATGTCCTGAACGCTGGAGATCTTCTGGTCGGTGATGAGGATGTACGGATCCTTCATCACGGCCTCCATGCGGTCGTTATCCGTGACGAAGTAAGCGGAGACATAGCCCTTGTCGAACTGCATGCCCTCGACGGTGTCGATGGTGATGTCGAACGTCTGGGAATCCTCGACGGTGATGACGCCGTCCTTGCCCACGACCTCCATGGCCTCGGCGATCTTCTCGCCGACCTCGGGGTCACCGGCAGAGATGGTGCCGACGGAAGCAATCTGCTCCTTGGTCTCGACCGGCTTAGCCTGCTTCTTCATCTCGGCGACGGCGGCGTTGACGGCCTTGTCGATGCCGCGACGGATGGCCAGCGGGTTGGCGCCAGCGGCGACGTTGCGCAGACCGTCGTTGACGATGGCCTGAGCGAGCAGAGTTGCGGTGGTGGTGCCGTCACCCACGGTGTCGTTGGTCTTGGTGGCGACCTCCTTCACCAGCTGAGCGCCCATGTTCTCGATGTTGTCCTCGAGCTCGATCTCCTTGGCGACGGAAACGCCGTCGTTGGTGATGGTCGGGGCACCGAACGTGCGCTGCAGCGCAACGTAGCGACCCTTGGGGCCCATGGTGACGGTAACGGCGTCGGCCAGAGTGTTGACGCCCTTGGCGAGCTTAGCGCGGGCATCGGTGTTGAACGTAATGTTCTTTGCCATGGTAGGTAATCCTCCAAAAGAAATGTGACTCGCGTCGCCGCTTCCGAGTCCTATGCGGCGGACGCGTTCAAAGACGAATCAGAGATTCTGACGAGACTAGGCCTCGACGACAGCGTAGATGTCGTCGGCGCGCATCAGCAGATACTTCTCGCCGTCGACCTTGACCTCGTTGCCACCGAACTTACCGTAGATGACAACGTCACCGACCTTGACGTCCATGGGGATGCGCTCACCCTTGTCGTTGACCTTGCCGGCGCCCACGGCAACGATGGTGCCGCGCTGCGGCTTCTCCTGAGCGTTGCTGGCGATATACAGACCAGAAGCGGTCTTCTGCTCGGCCTCGTCGGGCTTGACCAGAACACGATCTGCAAGCGGCTTCAAAGACGACATGCTTGTCTCCTCCTTTTTGGGCCGCGCGGTTATACCACGCGAATTAACCCTTTTTGTTTGCGTACGCGTTGAATGGTACCCACGAATGGCGGGTTATACAACACGGAGTCAAAAAATCTTATTTTTTGGCACTTAGATTTTCTGAATGCCGGGGGATAACTTAGCGGTGGCTCCCGTGTGGCTCCGGAGGGGCGGGGCATAAGGTTTCCTGCTCGGGCAGTCCTGCTCGCACGAAGGCCACATTAAGCGGCTTTCGGCTCGTGCGGAACTCGCGATAAACCTTATGCCCCGCCCCTCCGGAGCCACACGGGAGGCAGGTTAACTAATTCGAGCCCGGCATTCAGAAAAGTCAGTGCAGCAAAATGGCGATGCGGATAGCGACATGGGCATGGTTTTCGTTGCGTGCACGGGTCCCCTGGGGAGCACCGTGCATTTTTGGGAGTATTCAGCAAGCCAGGACGGCTGCATACACGCCGGACACACCATATTGGTCCCAAGGACGCCTTCGACCGGCGATTTGAGTCGGCAGGCAAACCCCGCCAGGACAAAAAGGCATGCTTCGCGCCGTACCGGAGCCCAAAATGACGTCAATCTCCGCAACGTTACTCAGCCGCAGCGGCACCGGCAGAGCTCGCGGTGCTGAATACTCCGTTTTTTGCACGGCACGGGCGGGGGTACATCAGGATCAGGAAGGACATCCCAGCCTTTTTATGCAATCTGTAATGGGAAGTATGCAAAACACCAAGAGATAGCATTGCTGGTGTCCAAATTGAGCGCGGGGCAGCAGCACCTCCGCCCCGCACCCAAATCCAACAGAGCAGGGACGCTCATGGCGGATCCCCACCAAAACGCAAACGCGGCTCGAGCGCTATCCCAAAAAGGCTGCCCGAGCCGCGCTTAACGGTACGGCATGAATACTTAGCGCTCGTAAATCAAGTTACCTGCCAGGTAGGTGGTCTGAACCTTGGTAGCCTGGAGCTCTTGGGGGTCGATGGTGAGCGGGTTTTGGTCCAGGACTACCAGGTCGGCATACTTGCCGGGCTCCAAGCTGCCGAGGTTTTGCTCGTCGCCCGCTGCATAGGCGCTGCCCAGGGTGTAGTTGCGCAGGGCTGTTGCTGCATCGATGCGCTCGCTCGGTAACCAGCCGCCCTCGGGCCAGTGGCTTTTGGGGTCCTGGCGCGTGATAGCCGTGTAGAGCACGTTCATGCTGGTAACGGGCGTGATAGGGCTGTCGGTACCGAAAGCTTGGCGAATGCCGCGCTGCTTATAGGTCGCAAACGGCCACATGATGCGGCTGCGCTCCAGGCCCAGATCGCGCTCCGGTCCACCCGGGTCGAGTGTAATGTGACAGGGCTGGCTCGAAGCAACCACGTTGAGCTTACGCAAGCGATCGATGTCCTTGGGCAGGAGGTTCTCCAGGTGCTCGAGCGTGTTATGGCCGTGCTGGGGCAGGCCGTACAGGTCGGCCGCTTCCTCGAAGATATCCAGCGCGGCATGAATCGCACCGTCACCAATGACGTGGATGCGCACGGTGTGACCGCGCTCCGCGGCCGCCAGAACCAGCTTGCGCATACGCTCGGCGGGAACCGTCAGGCGACCTTGATCGCCCGGGAAGCGCGGGTTGGTATAGGGCTCGGTGAGATAGGCCGTGTGTTCGCTCGACACGCCGTCGAAGAACTGCTTAAAGCCTGGCGCCGAGAGCAGCGCGTTGTTCGCGTAGCGGGTCTGCAGCTCTTCCAAGCGTGACTGGTCATCCAGCAGCGTGGGGAACAGATGGGCTCGGATGCCCAGCTTGCCGGCTGCCTGCAGTTTGTCGTAGACGTCGTCGCGGATAAAATCGCAACCCGGCATGGGCATGAGCGACATATCGCAGATCGAGGTGATGCCCTGCTCGACCATACGCCTCATTTGATCGGCGTAAGCGCTTGCGATGCGATCCTCCCCCAGCCACTCAAGGCAGCGCGGTAGCAGCTGCATGGCAGCCGCCTCGTGAGCGATACCCGTGAGCTCGCCATTTGCATCCTTATCGTAGCTGCCGCCCGCTGGCGGCTCGCTGTCGCGCGTGACGCCGAGCGCCTCGAGTGCGCGGCTGTTGAGCCAAAGCGTGTGCCCGTCGCCCGAATACATAACGCAGGGACGATCGGGGAATGCCGCATCGAGCGACGCCTTGGTAGGATGCTCGGGCGGGTCCCAACGGTAATCACGCCAGCCCTGCGTCACAACCCAAGCGTCGTCGGGCAGGTCCCGGGAAAACTCGAGCGCATGTTGCACGAGCGCCGCCTCGGACGTGCCCATATCCATGAGCATGTACGGCGAGGAACCGACCGAGGTATGGAAGAAGTGCAGATGAGCGTCATGGAAACCGGGGCAGACAAACTGCTCGCCGTAGTCGATAACCGACGTGGCGGCAGGAGCGGCGGCAATCACGTCATCGGGCGCACCGACTGCGACGATACGGTCGCCTGCGATGGCAATCGCCAGCTCGCGGGCGGTATCGATGCCGTCTTGGGCGGTAAAAACGTTCTTGGAGCGGATAATCCGATCGATATGTTGCATGGGCATCCCCATCTCTGGCAGGAAATTCAACACCCCCGAGTGTACTCCCCCGCCCTTGTAACAAAACCCCAAGCGGCAAACGGCAACTTTACCAGCCCTAGCGGCAGGTGGCATACTGGAGAGAGCCTGTACGATTTTGCGATCAACCCAGCAAGGAGCAAATCGACCATGACGATGACCAAGGCACAGCAGATTATGGCGGCAACCGAGGTTCGCGCAGCAGACGACGTCACCGCAGCCATCCAAGATATCGCTACCGAATTTGAACCATATATCATCAAGCAGCGCCGGCACTTCCATAAGCACCCGGAGCTGAGCCTTGCCGAGGAGCGCACGACCTCCGACATCGCCAACCAGCTCGACGCCATGAATATCCCCTACGAGCGTCCGCTCAAGACCGGCTTGGTGGCAACGCTTCGCGGCACCGCGCCCGACGCCTATCGCGAGGACGGCACGCCACGCCGCCGCATCCTGCTGCGCGCCGATATCGACGCCCTGCCCGTTACCGAGCAGACTGGCGAGGAGTTCGCCAGCGTCAACGAGGGCTGTATGCACGCCTGCGGCCACGACTGCCATATCGCCATGATGCTCGGCACGCTGCAAATCCTGCGCCATATGACCGACGACATCCACGGCGAGGTCCGCATCGCCTTCCAGCCCAGCGAGGAAAACGGCCAGGGCGCCAAGCTCATGATCGGCACGGGTGTGCTCGACGGCGTCGATGGCGCCTACGCCGCGCACATCTGGAGCGAGGTCGACGCCGGCACCGTGAGCTGCGAGCCCGGACCGCGCATGGCCAATACCGACTGGTTCCGTATCGACGTACGCGGCACCTCGTGCCACGGCGCCATGCCCCAGCGCGGTCACGACGCCGTTATGGTGGCCGCAGAGATCGTCAACGCCCTGCAGACCATCGTCTCGCGCGAGATCAGCCCCTACGAGCCGGCTGTCATCACCGTCGGCGAGCTGCACGGCGGCACCGCACGCAACGTTATCGCCGGCACGGCCTACCTCGCCGGCACGGTGCGCACCTACGGCGATTCGACCCACGAGGAAATGCCGGAGCTCATGCGCCGCATCGTGGAGCATACCGCGGCCGCCTTGGGCGCCGAGGCAGAGCTCACCGACTACACCATCGCCAACTACAAGGTCGAAAACGACGCGGCCTCGAGCGAGCGCTGCCGTCAGGCTGTAATTAAGTGTCTGGGCCCCGCCGGCCAAGGCCATTATCGCGGCACGCTTTCGGGCGAGGATTTTTCGGAGTACCTGCGTCGCGTACCGGGCGTGCTCGCCTTTGTAGGTACGCGCAACCCCAAGATTGGCGCCACGTACGCCCAACATTCCTGCTTCTACAAGATCGACGAGACCGTGCTGGCAAAGGGCTCCATGGTGGCCGCCCAGTATGCTATCGACTTTTTGGCCGAGCCCACGCAAGAGGAGCTCGACGGCCCCGCGATTACCGCGGTCGCCGAAATCAACCCCGATCTGGCCGCCAAGTTGCGCTCTGCCAAAGCGACGACCGCCGAGGCTCGCGACGCCATCCATGATGCCCGAACGGCTCGCCATGCCGCGATCAAGGGCATCCACGACGCACGCGCTGCTGCACGCCGTGAGGAGAAGCACGACGAGTAATCGATTCGCTGGCATCTCGCAGTCATAGCCACATCGCGATGTCAAAGCGGGGGCGGACGTTTCGACACGTCCGCCTCCGCTCATTCTTCAAGCGCTATTTCTACCATTTCTACCCCGTCCCCAAATAGCAGGGCGGCGTGGCTACTCGTCCTGAGGCTCCTCGTCGGAGCTTGGCTCGGACGCCGGCTCAGGTGCAGGTGCCGGCTCAGGCTCAGGCGCAGGCTCGGGCTCAGGTGCCGTCTCAGGCTCGGGCGCCGGTTCAGACTCGGGCGCCGGCTCAGGCTCGGTCGCGGGAGCGGGTGCAGGTGCCGGCGAAGCATCCGGAGCACCGTAACCCGAAGGAGCGGACTTCTTCTCGAAGGGCAATACAAAAGTCAGGACGTCGTCCTTATCCCCATCGGCCCACTCGCTTGCATAGCGTGCGGCCCAATAGCCAACGGCACGGTGCTTGAGCATCTTGCCAAAGACCGTAAGAAATACGGTGACGAAAGCGACCAGCACCAAGAACAGCGCGAGCGTGACGCCACCGCCGGTAACAATTGCCTCAATACCCGTAGGACGATAGTAGTAGCTATACATACCGACAGAGGCAATGGCGCCAAAGACGACCGTCAAGATCCATGTGACAACGTTGGCGACCAGGCCCGTCAAAAACTCGGGAAGGAACGAAGCACAGAACAGCTTGGTCTTGTTGTGCTTAAACGCCGCCCAGACCTTATCGAGCGAAAACGCGCTCTCGACACGCCCGGTCACCGCAAAGTGCATCACGGCGATGTCGGCGAACATCTTAAAGAAGACACCCAGAATCGCCGAGGCAATTAGCGCCAGGACAAGCAGGCCAAGCGAGCCAAACAGCGCAGCCTCGAGCGCATAAGAGCCGTAATAAGAATACGAGCCCGCAGCGCCAATTACCACGCCCTCCACCAGCGAAAGCACTACACCGATAACGGGAATGGCAGCGATAACCTCGAGCACGACCGAAATAACGCTCGAAAAGACTCCGAGACCAAACGACGTGGAGCGCATGAGTGGACGGTCCATGCCGTCATCGACCTTGAGCGAAAGATCACGGCCCCACTCGATACCAAAGCCGGAACCGCACACGCTCGCAATGCAAGCTGCCAAAAAGCCGATGGCAGCTGCAATGCCGCCAATAACGGGAATAAACAACACGAGCACCGACACAACGCAAATCAGCGCCGGCAAAAAAGCGATTTGGCATACACGCTGAAGCACGCCCGGAGTCTTAGTCATATCTTGGAACGCCTGAGCCACACAGCCCTTTGGCGCATTCGCCACGGGCGGTTGCGGAACAAACTGCTGGGGCTGAGGCTGTCCCTGGGGAGCGGGGCCAGCGGCACCGGCATTAGGAGCACCACACACGCCGCAGAACTTGTCGTTATCGCCCATGGGGGCGCCACACTGCGAGCAGAACATAGAATCATCCCTTCGTATCTTGAACGAATCACTTGGATCGCAAACGATGTCTTTAGCATCATTATTGCCCAATGTGGGGTCAAATACTCAAAGATGACCGATTTGCAAGGTACACGGCGCCAGCAGGCGGTTCGTTGAATACGTCTGTGCTAGTTCGTTCCGCGGAAGCCCTTGCCGACAATCTCGGAACTGTCGACGATCGTGATAAAGGCACCCGGATCGACCTCGCGCGCATAGCGGCGCAGTTGCACGGCCTCGCGACGGCTCAGCACGCTCATGATCACCGTCACGCACTTGCCCGAGAAGGCACCGTAACCGCGGCTGATGGTCGCCGTGCGGTTGAGATGCTTGACGATAAACTCCTCGACCTTGCGCGGCTCGGAGCAAATAACCGTGCAGACTTTGCGCAGGTGAATGCTCTCGATGGCCTTGTCGACCACGAGCGTCTTGGCAAACAGGCCAAGCACACAATACAAACCAACACGCGGGCCATACAAAAAGGCCGCGATGGTCACGATGCCGATATCGACCAACAGCAGTGCGCGTCCAATCTCGAGCGTCGTGCGGCGCTTGAGGATCATGGCAAGAATGTCCGTGCCACCCGTCGAGGCGCCAATATCAAAGACAATGGCGCTGCCGAGCGCCGGCAGGATCACGGCAAAGCACAGGTCGAGCCACATATCACCCGTCAGAGAGACATCGGTCGGAATAAAGAGCTCAAACAGCGAAACATAGGCGGACAACGCAAACGAGGCGAAGACGCTCCACAGGATTGCCTTGCGCTCCAAAAAGATAAAGCCCAAAACGACGAGAACCGCGTTGATAATCCACATAAAGACGCCGACGGGCAGGGTCGGGAACAGCGTGGACAGAATGACCGACACGCCCGAGGTGCCGCCAAAAGCAAAGTGATTAGGGGTTTTAAACGCAACGATGGCAAAGGCCGTAAGAATCAGGCCCAGATTGAGCTCGGCAAAAAAGCGCGGGAAGCCCGGCTCCTGGCTGCGCTTTTGACCGGCACGCTCGCCGCGCTCGATATCGGTGCGATCGACCACGCGCTCCATCGGCACCACGGGAGGACGATGCATCTCCTCGGCAGCACGTGATGCCGCCTCTGCCGCGGCGGCCTCAATCGCCCATGCCTTGCTTTCTGTTTCGTGCTCGTCGGCCATTACGGCAACCCCTCGTTAACAATTTGGAAACAATGCGCCCATTAGGGTAACGCGGAACGCGACGATTGCAACCCCTAGTTAGACGAGCGGTATGCCTACATCGGGGGGCATACAAATAACGGCCGGCCACGCTTTTGCTTGCGCGGTCGGCCGTTTAACGTTTTCGCAGATAAAATCTGCCAAAACAAACCTGTCCCTTTTTGGAAGGTTATTCGTGCTGGCTGGTGCGGTGCTCGTACTCCTCGGGGGTGATGACGTCCTCGATACGCAGGTTGACACCCGCCACCTCAAGGCCGGTCATCGCGGCAAGGCGCTCGGTGACACGTGCCTTGACATCGTCGAAGATCGCGGGCGCATAGGCGCCGTACTCGATGATGACGGAGATGTTGACGACCACGCGATTGTCATCGGTGACCTCGACCGTCACGCCCTTGGTCAGATTCTCGGCACCAAACTGCTCCTGCACAAAATGCATGAGGTTACCCTTCATGCCCAGAACGTGTGGAACCTCGCGAGTGGCCATAGCAACGATCTTTTCGATCACACCGTTGGAATAGGTCAGCGAGTCCTCGGACTCGTCTGTTTCCTCATCATCCTCGTCCGCATCATCGGCGGACTCGGCCTCGACGAGTGCCTCATCCTCGAGCGTTACGTCCTCGGCCTCGGCGGTGACGGTCTCGTCTGCCTCGAGCTCGGTATCGGCCACATCGACCTTCGTATTAAAAGCCATGGTTCCTCCTTATGCCTGCCGCGGATGCGACAGTCGAATACATATTAGCGGCCGCTAAACAGACGGCCGAAGAAGTTGACGATCCCGTTCTCGCCGTCGCGAATTTGGCCGATCACGGCGCCGATCAGCACGAAGAATGCAATGACGAGCGTGTCCCACAGGCCCAACGTGAGCACCAACACGGCGAGGATAAAGCCAGCGACGGCGCCAAGCGTGGTGTTGGGATGACGCACAGCATAGCTCCAGATGGCAGCGCCCGTACCTTTGATGAGACCCATGGCCTCGTCAAAGTCGTTGGCGGCGCTGTCGCGCTGCTCGCCGGCCTCGGGCTTGGTGTCGGCGGACTCGCCTGCCGGCGTAGCGTTCTGGTCGATCGTCAAGCGCGGCGTACGGGCGGTCTTGTCTTGGTTGGTATCACTCACCGGAAACCTCCACGGTCTGGACGGTAGTCTTGGACGGCAAAAAACGGACGCGCGCGGTCGTGCCCGGCGTGCCGAGCATGGTGTCGCAGGCCTCCTCGATGCGTTGCTGCATCGCGATAGCTTGAGAGGCCACGTCCCGGTCGTCGAGTGCGATGGCCTCGACCTTAAAACGAACGCGCGACTCGTCGGAGCCTTGAACGCGCGCCTCGATATGCTCAACCATCACGCGATCATCGCACTCCGCCGCGGCACGGGCGCACGAGGAAAGCGCTGCGAGCGTGACCTCGATATTGCGCTCCCCTGCCGGATGCACGCAGGACGGCTCGCGACGCGCGAACATCAGGCGGAAAAAACCGATGAGCACGCCAAGCGCCACAATAGCGGCGCACGCCGTAACGACAACGCGAGGCATGGTGTCACGCAACAGCAGCATAAAGCGATACGTATACGGTCCCCAGAACTGGCAGACAAGCGTACCCAGCGCCACGATGGCGGCGGCAAGATACACGATCGCTAGGGCTCGTTTGAGTACGCGCACGCGCGCTCCCTTCAGGTTTCGGTCCACAGAATGCAAAACGGTTCGCATCATTATAAAAGAGCCGGGTCCGGTGCTATACGCACGCGGATCCGGCTCATCTATTCCACGAGGCTTGCATGCTCGCTTCATTATGCCCAGATATGCACGGCTTAACCCGTGCGGGCGCTACTCCTCCTCGAGGGCAGCGATGACCTCGTCGGTCATGTCCATGGTGCTGTAGACGTCCTGGACGTCGTCGAGCTCCTCGAGACGGTCGATGAGGCGCTGAACCTTCTTGGCGTCGGCGCCGGAGACCTCGGTCGGGGTGGTCGGGACCATGGTGGTCTCGGAGCCCTTGACCTGGACGCCCTGCTCCTCGAGCGCCTTGGAGACAGCCATGACCTCGTTGGCAGTAGTCCAGACGATCCACTCCTCGCCGGCGTCCTCGTAGTCCTCGCCACCGGCCTCGGCGATGGCCATCATGAACTCATCCTCGTCACCGGCAGCACCGTTGGCGATCATGGTCTCCTTCTTGGCGTTCTCGTCCAGGATCTCCTTGGCGACGACGATCTGGCCCTTGCGCTCAAACTGGAAGGCGACGGAACCGGAGGTGCCCAGGTTGCCACCAGCGTGGGAGAAGGCGGAACGGACATCGGCGGCGGTACGGTTGCGGTTATCGGTCAGGCAGTCAACGTAGACGGCAACGCCGGCGGGACCATAGCCCTCGTACACGATGTTCTCGTAGACAGCGGCGTCGGCACCCGAACCGAAGGCCTTGTCGATAGCGGACTTGATCTTGTCCTTGGGCATGGACTGAGCCTTGGCCTTAGCAACGGCAGCAGCGAGGCTGGCGTTGTTCTCGGGCAGCGGGTCGCCGCCGAGACGGGCAGCAACGGTGATGTTGCGGCTCAGCTTGGAGAAGAGGGCGGAACGCTTGGCGTCCTGCGCGCCCTTACGATGCTTGGTTGTGGCCCACTTAGAGTGTCCGGACATACGTGTCTCCTATCGGTTTCGACCTAAAGCCCAGCGCAGATGCTCGGGCAATATAAACAAACGTCGTTATGATATACCTACTGGCCTGCGAGATAAACCCCAAAATGAAGGCGTCGTGATGATGCGGCCCCTTGGTGCAAAGCAACCTGTCCCCTTTGCACCAAATTAGGCCCAGAGGAGGTCGCTGCGGGTGATGGTAGCGCCGATGGCAAAGGGCATGCAGGCGATGACCGGATACAGGTAGCGCATGTAGGTCGAGCCGTTGCAGGGACCGATCAGGCACACGGCGAGCACGCCCAGCAGCGGCACCCAAATGGCCAGCCCGCGCCACGAATGACGACGTAGCAGATAGACAACCACGGCGATCATGACCCACACATAGGTGGCCGAGCTCATGGTGAGCGAGATAAACGGTATGCGTTGTACTGCCACGCGATACAGGTTGATCAGGTGATCGCACCAGCGCACAACCTTGCTATCGACCGGATGGAAGTCAAAGTACTTGAGGTTATCGGGCTTTGCCATGATCTCGGCACTGCGCGCCGTGCTGTAGACCCACGCATCGCGGGCACTCGGATAAAAGTAGCCGTAGTAGTTATTGATGAGCGCCGAGATATAGCACTCGGGATCCTTTTTGAACATCTGAGCCCACACCTCAAAATAGGCCTTGATGTCCTCCTGCGAGGCGTACTCGTTAAAGCAATTTTTCACGGCGTCCGACTTATCCGGGTTGTAACGGCGGCCCAGATTCTCGTACTTGAGCACACGGTCGATCACGGCACGCTCTTCGTCGGTCACCAAGCCGTCGCAAGGAGCCTCCACGATGGTGCCGTCCTCCTTAACCGTGGGGTTGACGCCCGAGTTGAGGCCGTCGTGCTTTTGGACAAAACGAGCCGTCTGCTGAAACGGAATCGAGAGGATTTCGCGCTTGGAACCAGGCATGATGTCGTGCGCCGGCATAAAGACCTTGGTGAAGTACATATTAGAGGCAAGGCAGAGTGCAAGCACCGCAAGAACTCCCACCCAGTGGAAACGCGGGATGGCGCCCGAAGGCTCAGCACTAGCCTGCTTGGCTGCACGACGAGTCACATGCGCGTCCCATGCGCAAAACGCCGCCGCGATTACGCATGCCGCCAGGGGAAACACCAGGCCGCCGTTGCGCAGAAACGTGGAACCCATGGCGCCCAGAGCGAGCAGCAGCCAGTCGTGGCGCGCAAAGAGCACGGGGGCTTTCTCGCCCGCTCGCTCGACATTGGCATCACGACGGGGCAAGCCACATGCCACGAGCTTGACGGTCTGTACCAGCAGCACCAAGAACGCGTCGGCAAAGAGCACGTCTTTGGTGAGCAACGCCGCGTAGTTAGAGAACATCGGCATAAACGCAAAGAACAGCAGGATCGCACCGCGAACCGGCAGGCTCACGCCCAGTTTGCGCAGCGACGAAATGGAATAGGCCATGCAGGCGGCCGTGATGACGAACTGAGCACAGGTGTAGATGGCAAGACCTGCGTTGGCGCTGTTGAACAGCGAAAGCCCCAGCTGGACGCACGAACCGATGATAGCCGTGTGCACCACGGGGTGATGTCCGTTGAGCAACACATTGGGATTAAGCAGACGCAGGTAGTCACTCGTGCCGTTGGGGTAGTTGAACCACTGGCGAATCTGCGCACCCGTATCTCCCATAAAAAGGCCGGGCAGCGAAGCGATGAGCGTGGGCGCCCAGGCGATCATAAGCACCAGGAAGGGCCCGGCAAAGGGATGAACCGAGAGCGCGGCGTGAGCCACGCGCCATACGCGGCCAAAGTGCGCTTCGGAAAACGGAATGCGCCGAGAGCTCAGCCAATCTAGACACTCAAAGGCAAGGTAGAAGGCAACGACCGCCAAGAGCATCCAGCCCACACCGCCTATCCAGGCGCAGATGATGCGGGCCTTGTCGCCGAGCACGATCTCGGCCGAATCGGTGAGGTCGTAGCTGCGGCCAAACACCATGCAGACGGCAAAGAACAGCGACGGAAGGACCACCGAGGGACGCCAGGCGTCGCCGCGGCCAAAGAATACGTAGCGAAACGGCAGCGTGAGCAGGCAGGCAAGTGCAAGCAGCATGACCGCGTCGGTATGGCCGGCAAACGAGAGGAGCACCTCGTAGCACACGTACAGCGCACCCGTCGCCTTGGGGTCAATCGCCAAGACTGCGTTGCTTGACACCGGGGCGGGATCGATGGAAAACGCCGTGGTCGCCAACAGCGCGAGCAAAAATGCGATGAGCGTCTGCTTGGCGGGGTAGCGCTTAAACCAGACGATGCGGGCAGCGTCGCGCGCAGCCGTTGTGGAGAGGTCGGAATCCTTCACAGTCCGAAAGCCTTTCTAGAAGCCTGCCAAAAAGGGACAGGTTTATTTTGGCAGGTTTTATCTGGGAAAACGTTACGGTTTTGTCATTGTTGTCCAGCGAACCACCACAAAGGCGCCTGTCCCCTTTTGGTGGTTTTGGTGGTTAGGCGTCCAGGTAGATGCGCTGGGGGCGATTGCGGTGTCGGGCGAAGATGATGAGCACCAGACCGGCGATCACGAGCGGCAAACTCAGCAACTGGCCCATGGTGATGACACCGCCCAGCAGATAGCCCAGCTGGGCATCGGGCACGCGCACGAACTCAACGAGAAAGCGGACGATGCCGTACCCCATCACGAACACGCCCATAAACGTGCCCTGGGGCAGCAGCGGCTTTTTGCGGCTGAGCACCTGCAGAATGCAAAAGAGCACGATGCCCTCAAGAAATGCCTCGTAGAGCTGGGAGGGATGACGCGGCATATCGCCCGCGGTGCCGCCAAAGACAACACCCCAGGGCAAATCGGTCGGCTTGCCCCACAGCTCGCCGTTGACAAAGTTGGCACAACGGCCCAGGCACAGGGCCAGCGGGGCGCCGATCACGGCAAGGTCGGCGACGGTCCATGCATCAAGCTTGTACATGCGGCACACGATGATGCCGCCGATAATGCCGCCCACCAAGCCGCCATGGAAGCTCATGCCGCCCTCGTTGGTGGCAAAGATCTCGAGCGGGTGGGCCCAATAGTAGCCATCGCCGTAAAAGACGACGTAGAACAGGCGCGCACCGATAATAAGGCCAAAGACCGCACCGACCACGACGCTCGTCAGGTCATCGATCGTGATGTCGAAGCCCCAACGACGCTGCGTGCGGTACATAACGACCGCCGTGAGCAGGGCGCCGACCACATAGGCCAGACCGTACCAGTAGATCGTGATGGGGCCCGCCGAGATCGCAACGGGGTCAAGCATATGGTAGAGGTCGTTGAGCATATCGATCCCCCTGCTCCCTACATACAGATGCGGCCGCGGGCCTTGCGCTCGCAGCCGCATATTTGGACGTAACGTCTATGCGGAGCGTACCGTCCGCAGCTTTCGCATCTTAGAACGGCGCGTACTCGTCGTACAGGTCCTCGGCCTCGCCGGAAGCATTGACCTGCTCGACGCGGGTAACGCCGGGCACGTGCTCCTTCAGGATGCGCTCGATACCCATGGAAAGGGTCAGCGAGCTCATGGGACAGCCGGCGCAAGCGCCCTGCAGTTCCAGCTTAACGACGCCTTCGTCGTCGACGCCCACATACTCCATATCGCCGCCGTCGGCCTGCAGGTTGGGGCGAATCTCTTCAAGAACCTTCTTAAGCAGCTCTTCGTTAACAGCCACAGGGGCTCCTTTCTCACAATAACGCGGGCACGCCCGCGGACAGAAGCTATGTTACTACAGCCATGTACCCGCTCACGAGCCGTCCATGCGCGCAGACGTGACTTTCACGAGTAGTCAATTTGGGACGGGGCTCTTTGAGCTGCGTTCGTCGCCAGATAGCGACAACGCATATTACTGCTGAGCTTGTCCCCCGGTACCAATCTGGACATCGACGATGACCTGGCGGTAGCTGATGCCGCAGGAGTCGAGAATGCGGCGGCTGATACGGCCGTCATCGGTGTCGGCATACTTATTGTCCAGGTAGACGACCTCGCCCACACCCACCTGTGCCAGGATCTTGGCGCAGTCGTGGCACGGGAACAGCGTGACGTAGACCGTGGAACCCTCAAGGTCTTTGAGCGAGCCGCGATAGTTGAGCACGGCGTTGGCCTCGGCATGGACTACGTAGTTATGCTTGTCCTGCAGCGGGTCATCGCTCGTGCCCCACGGGAAAAAGTCGTCGTTGAGCGCCGAGGGCGTACCGTTGTAGCCCACCGAAAGGATGCGGTGGTTGGTGCTGGCGATGCACGCGCCCACCTGCGTGTTGGGGTCCTTACTGCGGCGCTGCGCGGCGATGGCCACGCTCATAAAGAACTCATCCCAGCTAATAACGTCGCGGCGCTTGCCCGACGCGGTTTGATGAAGATCGTCCGACATGGCAGACACCTCCGAAATCGCAATAGTTTGACCCATTGTAGCAGGTGGAAGGTGGAGACGTTTTTGTCCCATTGCCCCCATCGCTACGCGCGGCGGGGCTTTTGGTTGATGTGGTAGAGCTCGGCGAGGCCCCGCAGCGTCAGCGCATCGTCGACCGTCAGGCTATGGCCGACCAGCGCCGCAAGCGCCTCGGCATCGTCGCCGGTAATGACGATGGGCACATCGCCCTCCCCCGCGGCCTTGGTCGCACGCATCTCGGCGAGCACCGTGTCGAGCATGCCGTCGATGCGTGCCACCTCGCCCAGAACCACGCCCGAGCGCATGGCCTCACGCGTGTTACGGCCGATGACGTGTGTCGGCGCCGAGGGCTCAACTTGAGGCAGGCGCGCCGCAGCGGCCGAGAGCGAACGGGCGCCGAGCGCCAGCCCCGGCGCGATAACGCCGCCGACAAAGGTGCCGTGTGCGTCGATGACCTCGATATTGGTCGTCGTGCCCAGGTCGATCACAATGCACGGCGAGCCGTAGACGGCGCGGGCAGCCACGGCGTCGGCGATGCGGTCGGGACCGATCTCGGCCGGGTCATCGTAGTGCACGGGCATGCCGGTCTTAAGTCCCGGCCCCACCGTGAGCACGCGCCCCGTGCAGGTACGGGAAAGTGCCGCCTTCCACGGGCGCTCGAGCGCCGGGACCACGCAGCTCAGCACAGCAGCCGTGGACACAAGCGCACCCGGCATGCCCGCATCGGCCGCCAGTGCGGCCATGACCTGCACGAGACGCATGCGCGCCTCGTCTGCCGTGATGCTCGACGGCGTGGTGATCTCGCACGTCGCAAGCGGACATTCCTGCGCCGCGGCCGAATCCTCTGCAAACAGGCCAAAGCGAATGAACGTGTTGCCCACGTCGACCGTCAATATATATGCGCACCCATTAAGCATCGTCGGCGCTCCTTTCGTCTGCCCAGCAGTATATCGCCTACCTAAACCAGTCATCCCAAAATGACTAGCTTGCGGCTATACTGGTGCGCGGTCGTTTGCGAGCTCACGCGGCGGCCCTTGGTAACCCGACTTCCCGCGCCGTATCCGTAACGGCGCTCCCGGGGGAAGCGGATATACGCAAAGGAGTTTTATATGAGCAATCCCTCGAACCGCGCTTCGATGCGCGGGCAACTCACGCTGCGCGGCGTCGTCATCGGCGTCCTTGGCTGCGTGATCATCACGGCAAGCTCGGCCTACACTGCCCTCAAGATGGGCGCCCTCCCCTGGCCGATCATTTTCGCTGCCGTCATTTCGCTGTTCTTCCTGAAGCTCATGGGCAACGCCAGCCTCAACGAGGCCAACGTCACCCACACCATCATGTCCGCAGGCGCCATGGTCGCTGGCGGTCTGGCGTTTACCATCCCGGGCGCCTGGATGCTGGGCTATGCCGACCAGATCAGTTGGCTCGACATGTTTATCGTGGCACTCGCCGGCACTATCCTAGGCCTGCTGGCCACGGCACTCATCCACCGTCACTTTATCGTGGACGCCGCGCTTGAGTTCCCCACCGGCAACGCCGCAGCTCAGACCCTGCGCGCGACCGAGGCCGGCGGCAAGACCGGCAAGCAGCTCTTTGGCTCCATGGCCATCGCCGGCATCTACAGCGTGCTGCGCGACGCTCTGGGCATTGTGCCCAGCATGCTGTGCACGCTCAATATCCCCGGCGTGACCTTTGCCATCTACAACTCGCCCATGTTGCTGTCCATCGGCTTTTTGGTGGGCTTCGCCCCCGTCGCGTTCTGGTTTGCCGGCGCGCTGCTGGGCAATTTTGGCATCATCGTCGGCGGCACCGCTGCCGGTCTGTTTGACGTTATGACCGCACAGGGCATCGTCAAGTCCCTGGGTATGGGCCTCATGATGGGCTTTGGCGTCGCCGTCGTCCTCAAGGACATCCTTCCGCAGGTCGCCGGTATCGTCCGCGGCCTCGCCGCCGACAGCTCCACCGACACCGACGAGCAGTCGCTCATCTCGGGCTCCCTTAAACTCGACGCCGGTATCATCGGCCTGGGCGCTGCCGCCATCGCCGTGATCATCGCCATCGTGCTCGACCTTGGCCCCGTTCCGGCCGTCATCGTCACGCTGTTCACCTTTGTCACCACCATCATGAGCGCGCAGAGCTGCGGCCAGACGGGCATCGACCCCATGGAGATCTTCGGCCTCATCGTCATGCTCATCGTTGCCGCCTTCGCGCAGCTCGCTCAGGTCAAGCTGTTCTTTATCGCCGGCATCGTGGCCGTGGCGTGCGGCCTTGCGGGCGACGTCATGAACGACTTCAAGGCCGGCGCCGTGCTGGGCACCAACCCGCGCGCGCAGTGGGTCGGCCAGGCCATTGGCGGCATCGTGGGCGCCCTGGTCGCCGCCGCCGTCATGGTCGCGCTCGTCACCGCCTATGGTCCGGACGCCTTTGGCCCCGACAAGAGTTTTGTGGCCGCACAGGCAAGCGTGGTCGCCACCATGGTCTCGGGCATCCCGAGCGTGCCGTGGTTTGCGGGCGGCTTTATCGCCGGCATCGTCATGTACTGGCTCGGCATTCCGGCCATGATGATCGGCCTGGGCGTGTACCTGCCGTTCTACATGTCGCTCACGGCCTTCCTGGGCTCCTGCGTCAAGCTCGCCTACGACAAGTGGGCAGCCCACCGCGATGCCAACGCCGGTCTTTCGGACGAGGAGAAGACCGCCAAGGATGCCGCCTTCCAGGAGCAGGGCCTGGTTGTCGCCAGCGGCCTGCTCGGTGGCGAGTCCATCGTCGGCGTTATCCTGGCGTTTGTCTCTGTTGGCCTGAGCCTGCTGGGCTAAGCTGAGCAGCTGCTCGACAGCAACCATATTGCCTACGATTTGCCCGGTCGGTAGCTTTTGCGGCTACCGACCGGGCTTTTTGATATCGAAACAAAGAAAGGCCGGCGCGCTGCGCATGACAGCGTGCCGGCCTTATCGGTTAAGCCATCGAAGCGCTCCTGCTATGAACCGAAGTTCGTTGCAGAAACTACGCTCGAAACGCTACATCTGCTTGCGACGACGATCGCCCAGCGTCACGCCCGCGGCAACGAGCGTAATGCCGCCGATAACGAAGACCTCGCCCGCAAGCGCGGAGGTATCACCGGTCTGGGCGAGCGCTGCGTCCGCAGCCTTCTTCTTGGCGACAGGAGCCTTTGCAGCAGCCTGCGCAACCTGAGCCTTGGCCTGCGGCTCAGCCTTGGGATGATACTTGTCGTACTCGGTCTGCGCGGCAGCCAGGGCATCCTTGGCATCGCCAAGCTCGGCAAGCGCGGCGGCATAGGCGTCGTTGGCATCGGACAGCTTGGCATCGGCATCGCTCAGAGCAGCCTTGAGGCCAGCGGCGGCATCGACGGCGGCCTTATAGCGAGCGTAGGCAGCGTTCAGCTTGACCAGCTTCTCGTTGCCCGTCGTGCCCGCGGCAAGGGATGCCTTGTGGTCGACGGCCTCAAGATCGGCCTTGAGTGCCTCATCGTTGGCAAGCTCGGCCTTGGCCTTGACGATATCGAGGTTCGCATCGACGACGGCTTCGTTCGCTGCCTCGAGCTGCTTCTGGGCATCGGCGACACCGGCGACGGCAGCGTCATAGGCGGCCTTGGCGTCGTCGACCGCCTTCTGGGCACCGGCGAAGCGCTCGAAGACCTTGTTTGCGGTGGCAAGCTCGTCCTCGGCGGCCTTGGCCTTCGCCTGTGCGTCGGACAGGGTCTGCGTCTTGGCGGCAACTGCCTGCTTGGCGCCCGAAAGAGCGGTCGCGGCGTGCACATCTGCGGCCTGAGCCTTGTCAACGCCAGCCTGGGCAGTGTCGTCGGCCTTCTTGGCATCGTTAAGCGTGCCCTGCTTGTTCGCAAGATCCGTCTTGGCGGCATCGCACTTGGCGGCAAGGTCCTTGACCGAAGCGGTAGCGTTGTCATACGCCTCGTTGGCCTGTTCGGACTTTGCCTTGGCGGCATCGCGGGCGCTGCGGGCCTTCGCCTTGTGAGCAGCGGCCTCGGCTGCCTTCGTCTTGCTGTCAGCAAGCGTGGCGTTTGCCTTATCGAGAGCTGCCTGGGCAGTAGCGGCCTCGCCCTTGGCGGCGTTGAGCTTGGTCTGGGGCGTCTTGACGTCGATACCCTTGAGTTTGGCTTCGGCGGCGTCGTATACCGTCTTCGCGGCGGCGGTGCCTGACTTGGACTTCTCGTACTCGCCCTTGGCGGTGTTCGTGTTAGTGTCGGCTGCGGTATAGGCGTCGCGCGCGCTTTCTTGCTTATCCAATGCGTTAGAATAAGCCGTTCCAGCAGTCCCGAAGTTCTTCTGCGCTTCTGCCAGCTCATTCTGCAGCTGCTTCAGCTGCTCCTTCTGCTCCTGCGTGCCGCCTGCGTTGTATGCGGAATCGATGTAGTCGTTCAGGAGCTTCTTGAACTCGGAGACAGTGAAATCAGCCTCACTGTCAAAAGAGCTGTAATCGAAGATTGTTACCTCGGAATCGGTGTTCTTACCGCTACCGGTCGCGATGCCGATAGCCTGCGTGCCGGCATCGATGATGTTGAGATAGTGCCCGCACTCCTGGGAGATGCTTTTGTAGTGCCGGGAGATATAGTTGGAATCATATCGATGGTTTTCAAGGTCACCATTCTTCTTGGCGTACTTATCGAATGCCTCTTTCTCCTGGGTGTAGAGGCCGGTATAGGGCCAACCGAGGGTATCCTCGGTCTCGCCGCCGGTATACGCACCGCCACCGCCGGCAAGATTTTCACCGTTATCCCAGTAGCAGCCCGAGTGTCCCCAGATGTTCGATGAATACGATACATTAAGGGCGGCTGCCGCAGTCATGCGGAGGCTGACGCTGAGCGCCGACTGGCCGTTCGCCTTGCGGAGGTTGTTCTGGGTGTCGAGATATGTCAAGGCGTTGCGCATCTGCTCCAGGGAGAGCGGGTTGGTGTCGCGAGACATGTCATGATCGACGTACTGGTCATACCATTCGGCCTTGTCAGCGGCACCGGTCAGCATCGATACGGCTTCCCGGGCGTTCTTTTTCTGCGTGGCTGTGAACTGGCTGCCGTCGATGATGTAGTTCATGAAGCCGAGCATACCCTGGCTGATTACATTCTGGTCTACGGTCATGTTCGACTTGAGGTCGGCAATCTGCTGGTTAAGCTTCTCGACCTCGGCGGTTGCGGCATCGTATGCATTTTTCGCATCTGTTACTTCAGCACGAGCCTGATTGAACTCGTTGTGCTTCTGCTGACGGATCTCGACGAGACGGTCGTACTCCGCCTTCTTGTCGGCCTCGGTCTGCTGGGCCTGCTCGTATGCCGTCTTCGCGGCGTCACGCTTACTGGCCGCGTCCTTGTACTCCTTGTTTGCCGCATCGTATGCAGACTGGGCAGATGCCACAGCGGCATTGGCGGCGTTGGCCTTCTCCTGCGCGGCGGTGGCGGTATTCTGGGCCGCCTGCAGGTTCGCCTGGGCGGTGGCGTCGGCAGCCGTCGCGTCATCGAGTGCAGTCTGCGCGGTCGCGAGCTCGCTGGCGGCAGTGACCTTGGCAGCCTCGAGCGCGTTCAGATCGATACCCGTGCCCGAGGTCGCGGCATCGAGCGCGGCCTGCGCCTGGTTGAACTTCTGCTGGGCGTTATCGCGCGCGGTGGTCGCAGCGGCGAGAGCAGCGGCAGTCTCCTGCTTCTTGGCCTGGGCGGAAGTCAGAGCGGCCTCAGTGTCCTTCTTTTCCTGCTGAGCGCTGGCCTCGGCAGCCTTGGCCTGGTCCAGATTGGCCTGTGCAGTAGTAACGGCCTTATTGGCGTCATCGAGCTTTGCCTGCGCGTCCTCGACGGCCTTCTTGGCGGCCTCGTACTCGTCCATACCCATGGCCTCGAGCTTGGCCTGGGCATCATCGAGGGCCTTCTTGGCCTCATCCTGCTTTGCCTTGGCGTCCTTGAGCGCCTGGGTCTTATCCTCGACACTCTTGTTGGCCTGTTCGAGCTGATCGTTCAGGTCGCCCAGCTTCTTCTGCTGCTGTTCGGTCTTTTCGACGGCGGCTTTGAGCTCGTCAATCTTCTCCTGGAGCGCGGCGACTTCTGCTGCGTTCTGCTCGATTTCGTTGTCGCTCACAGCCTGCGAGGCCTGATTCTTTTGCTGCTGCGCCTGCTTTTGAGACTGGCCCGCCGCGTCGGCCTTCTTCTGGGCGGCATCGTAGGCGGCCTGAGCGTCCTTGAGCTGCTTTGCCGACTCCTCGGCCAGCTGGGCAGCCGTCTTTACGACCGCTTGGTTACCGGCGGTAACGGTATTCTCTACAGAACTACCCCCCCCCTGAACAGAATCGCCGTTACCGGTTGACGGTGCGGCGATTGCCGCCAGCGGCGACATGAGCGGCTGAGCGATGAGGCCCGCCGTCAAAACGGTTGCGACGGCGCGGTTGGCAACGCCCTTGACGTTGACGGCCTTGGCCCGAGGCTCAAAGTGTTGTGGACTGTAGTTTGCCATGGCTTTCTCCCTTTGACACGGATGTATCCATACGTATCAAACGGTAGCTGTCGATTTTTGAATTCTGTTGCGCAACATTGGTCACCAGCGAATTTTTTGAAATTCGCGCTCTCGTGCTTCACAATTTCGTCACATATGTAGGAGCTGGTGCGTCATATTCTTGCGGGATCGAATTGAGCCTGTGATTTGCATTTGCTCTCGCGTCATCCGCCCTATCGGATTCCGCATCCAACAGACACCCCGCCCGCCACGGTGTAGAGTTAGGACAACGGGCGCGTTGCGCGGACCGCGCTGGAACGAGGTGGACATGGAACTCGACAAACAACAGATCAAGCGACTGCGCGAGCGTCATCATCGGCGTCACGGCATCCGCCCCGCTCATAGCGAAGCCATGGAAAACATCACCCGCTTCCTCAAGCGCGCATTCAACATTCGCGAGGGACGCGCGCCCTATCACGTGATCCGCAAGCGTTTTGTAAACGGCGCGCGTCTGACTGGCTCTCACCTGTGTATCCTCATCATCGCCATGCTCATCGCAAGCATCGGCCTCGATATCGATTCGGACATCGCCATCGTGGGCGCCATGCTCATCTGCCCGCTCATGGGCTCGGTCCTTGCCATGGCATACGGTATTGCCACGCTCGACCGCGAGATTACCGTCGAAGCCGTCGCCAGCCTTGCGCTGCAGATGGCCTTTTGCCTGGTCACGTCCACGCTGTACTTTAAGCTCTCGCCCCTTGGCACCACCACGGCCGCCATCATCGACAACTCGACACCGACTGTGTGGGACCTCGCCGTCGCGCTCGCGGGCGGCTTTGCGGGCGGCCTAGGCAACTCGCGCGACCAGGAACCCGCCACGCTCATCGCCGGCGTAGCCGTGGCGACCGCGCTCATGCCGCCCCTGTGCGCGGCGGGTTATGGCATTGCCATCGCGAGCGGGCCGCTGTTCCTCTCAGCCCTCTACGAGTTTGGCATCAACGTCGTCTCTATCGCGCTGGCGGCCGAAGCCGTATTGCTTCTTTTACGTGTACCGCTCAAGCGCGACCTCAACGGCGACGGCATCGTAACCACCGAGGAAAATGCCGAGGTCGATGAGCTGTCACGCAAGGTACGCCGCCGCATTATTGTGGGCACGGTAGTCTTTGCCATCCCCTGTATCGTTATGACGGCGGGTTCCATTGGCTCGGCGCAGGCCGGCGTGCAGGACGGCTATGGCGTCACCGAAACCACGCGCGAGCTTGCGGCGGTACTGCCAGGCTTTAAGGATTACACCGTCGCCGTCGAAACCTCGGCTACCGAAGGGGACGAGGAAGGCATCGTCGAGCGCGAGATTGTCGCCCATGTGACGACAGGCGAGGCGCTTGGGGCACACGACCGTCACGTCGCCCGCAAGCTCATCGACCTCAACGTGCCCGAACTCGATCGCGTGGAGTTTGATGTGGAGTAATGCGGAGCATGGGATGGCTCCCGCGCACAGGCGCAAGTCGCGGCGAGGCTCAGACGCGACGCAGGCATAAGCAAAAAGCGGGACGTAGTTCACGTCCGCGCCCCGCTCGCTGTTTTATTGCCGTGAATCAACTGTCCAGATCGACATCGCCAGACTCCACCGTAAACGCCGGATCGGTGCTCACAAGATAAAATCGGGTCACCTCAGTATTTCTAATTAGGTAAATCTGCCCCTGATTGCGTCGGCGCGATATATACGCAACGTGAACCGTGCCGAATTCTTCGCCGTTTTCCTTCTTTAATATCAGGATGTTGGGGTCATCCGTACGCTTAAACTGCCCGTCAACGCAGCTGCCGTCTTTGTCGACCAGTTGCCACCGATGGTTATCCTCTTCAAGAAAGGCCAGGGTTTCCAGACTCGTCTTGTCGTCCCGATAGTAACCGTCAATGGCAAAACCTTCGGAAGCGCATTCCTGCATATAGGACGTTTCTCGGCTTATAGCAAACATCCCTGTAGCGCCCAGGAGCACAGACAGGCAGACCACTGCAAGGGTTATCGAAATAGCACGGCGACCCATGTTAGCCCAACCGATAGTTGTTTAACGGAGCGCGAAACATACCTGGAACCTCTGATATCAGGGGGAACGTCGCCAGCAGGCTGGCGACAACTATATGTTTCTGACATCAAACCATATGGCTGCCACTCGCGGAGGGGACATCGGCGAACGGCGTGTTTTCATACTCCATTGGTCAAACCTGAGCGCGGCCCTACAGCTCGTACTTGTACACGCGGTAGATGTACTTTTCGGCTTCCATCTCGTAGGTGGCGATGGCCAGTCCGCAGCGATCATCTCGTCGTTTGGCAGATAGGTCACGCTGTGCTGGCCCGCGTTGAGCGAAAAATCGCCCTGAGCTTGCAGCAGCTTTTCCTCAAAGCCCGAACCGGTCCAAAAATCGGGCAAGCCCACGGAAGGCTGTAGCAAGGTCATTTGCGCAACATGTGTCCAGCAAAAACGGGTGGTAGCCGGTACGGCTACCACCCGTTTG
>CAUEUQ010000025.1:0-24290 GCA_959021215.1 uncultured Collinsella sp.
ATGCCCTCGTGCACGCAGATATCGCTGGCGATGCGCGCCGAGGAGCGCGCGACGGCGACATGGAAATCGAGTGCGAGCCTGTCGGCGGGCGCTCCGGCTTCAATTCCTCCCAAAAGTGCCTCAAAGAGTGCTTTCTGGTCCAGAACATAGGGGCCGTCCAGCCACGATGGGTCAGATGCGGAATAGCCGGCGTTGTCGTCGGGAAAATGGGCGATTTCGTCGTCGAGCGCGCGCCAGGCGGCGGCTTCGAGCTCGATGGCGGGTTCGCCCTCGTAGGTCGCCTGGCCGCAAATGCCCAAAATCGCGGCTGCGGCATCAAACAGGCGACCCATGCTGCTGGTGCGCGGACTGTTGATGCCGCGCTCGATCATCGTTGCCGTTATGCTGCGCGTTTGCTCGTCAAGGCTGTTCAAGAGCCCCGCGGCTCCCGGGTGCTCGAGCAGGTCGAGCTCGCTGAGCAGGGCAAAGGCGTTGCGGCGGGCATCGTGTACGGATGCGGCGCCACCGGGAAGCGCCCAGGTGTGCAGATGCGCGACGCGCTCAAAATCGGCGAGACGGGCGACAAGAAACTCACCGCCCCATATGGTGCCATCGGTGCCGGCACCCGTGCCGTCGAAGGCGATGCCGAGGACACGCGCATCGGGCGCAAGCCGGCCTGCGGCAATCGCCTCTGCCATGACGCTCGCGATGTGCGCATGATGGTGCTGGACTTCGATAAGCGGCAGGTTGTGCTCCCGTGCCTGCTCGCGCGCCCATTGGCTCGACAGATAACTGGGATGCATGTCGCATGCCAAGGCAGCAGGCGCCAGGTCAAAGAGGTTTTCCAGACGCGAGCGCGCGGCGCTCCAAGCATCGAAAGTCGCGCCGTTTTCGACATCGCCGATATGCTGCGACACAAAACAGGCCATATGGCCGTCGGTGTCCTCGCGCGTGAGTGCGATCGTGGCTTTTTGCTGCGGTCCACAGGCGAGTACGCAGGGCGTGGTGCCGTCGAGCGCCGGCAACGACAGCGGTTGCGGCGCATATCCGCGTGCGCGACGCATGGGCATGACGTCGCCGTCGACCACGCGTACCACGGAGTCGTCGTAGCGCGACAGAATCGCGCGGTCGTTGCCGAGCAGCGCATCGGCGATGCCGGCGGCAACGAGATGCTCCCATGCAAGGGCATCGTCGGTCTCGATGGGCTCTTCGCTCAGGTTTCCGCTGGTCATGACGAGTGCTTGCATGCCGTGCGCCGCGGCTGCGGCGAGCAGCAAATGTTGTAGTGGGGTGTAGGGGAGCATGACGCCAAGCTCGGGCAAGTCGTGCGCGACGGATGGTGCCAGCTCAGGGGCGTTGGGGGAGCCGTAGGCGTCGTTGCCGGCCGCGCGGCGGCGCAACAGCACGATGGGACGAACACTGCCGGCCAGCAGGTCGCGCTCAATGCCATCGATATGACACAGGCGCTCGGCGTCGGCAAGGCTGCGCACCATAACGGCAAGCGGCTTGTTGCTGCGACGCTTGCGACGGCGCAGCTCGCATACCGCCTGTTCGTTGGTGGCATCGCAGGCCAGGTGGAATCCGCCCAGACCCTTGATGGCGACGATGCCGCCGCTGCCCAGCAGCTCGACGCAGCGTTCGATGATGGCATCGCTGGCCTCGCGCGTGGAGCCGACGGCTGGTGTTGCGTCGAAACCCACTGGCACAACGTCGCGATTGGCCTCGCGCCACGTAATATGCGGTCCGCAATCAAAGCAGGCATCGGGCTGCGCGTGAAACCGCCGATCGAGCGGGTCGGCATACTCTGCGGCGCAGGTGGGGCACATGGGAAAGCGATCCATCGAGGTGGCCGCTCGGTCATAGGGCAGCGAGCGAATGATGGTAAAGCGCGGTCCGCAATTGGTGCAGTTGATAAAGGGATAATGAAAGCGTCGGTCGGCGGGGTCGAACAACTCGCGCAGGCAGTCGTCGCACGTGGCGATGTCGGGCGAGATGAGCGTCGTGTGGGCGGTTTGATCCTGCGACGCCACAATGCGAAAGCCCTGCTCGTTAGCGGCGTCCCAGTCGCCGGGTGCTAGGTCTACAACCTCGACATGCTCAACGCGAGCCGCCGCGGGCGCATGCTCAGAAAGCGCGGCAACAAAAGCATCGAGCGCATCGGCCGGAGCGTGCGCCTCGATATGCACGCCGTCGCCCGAGTTGAGCACCCATCCGCAAATGCCATGCGCCATGGCCTCGCGATACACAAACGGCCGCATGCCAACGCCCTGCACAATGCCCGTCACATGAATATGCACATGCCGCATGCGACTCCCCTCATCAAAACCGGCCAAAAAAGGGCAGGTTTATTTTGGTAGGTAAAACGCTAAACCTGCCAAAACAAACTTGTCCCTTTTTGGCAGGTGCGCTGCGGGAAATCCCGCTACAGCCCCAGACTCTGCTTGGTGGCGGCGCACGTGAGCTCGCCGTGCTTAACGCCGCGCAGGCCCAGCAGGCGGTCGGCTAGTTCGTAGACGCGCGCGCCGCGACCCTTGAGCGCCAGAATCTCCAAGCAGTTGTGGTGATCCAGATGCACGTGCATGGTCGATACGATCTCGTCGGTGTAGTCGTGCTGCACTTCGTCCAGACGGCGCGTCAGGTCGCCGGTATGGTGGTCGTAGATCATGGTGAGCGACCCGATAACATGCTCATCGGGCGTGCGCATCTGCTCCTTGGCGATCGAGGCGCGAATCAGGTCGCGCACGGCCTCGGAGCGGTTGGCCACGTCGCCGCGGCGTGCGATCTGCTCGTCAAAGCGGCGCAGCAGGTCATCGGGCGCGGTGACCGAAAAACGGACCAGCTCGGAGCCGGAGCCACTACAGTGGCAGCCTGCGTCACCGTCCGCCCCGTGCGGATGCTCGTGCTCGTACCCGCAGCCGTGCTCATGTTCGGCCACGTTACACCAGCTTCACGGAGCCGACGGAGTTATGGTCGGCCTCGATGGCCTCCTCATAGCCCTCGAGTGCGTCGTGTGCCTCGTGGAGCGCCGCCATGGCGGCCTCGAGCTTGGCGCCAATGCGCTCCATATCAAAGTTCTCGGTCGCATGCAGCAGCTGATGGCTCCACTCGTGGGCGAGCTCGATGGTGTCGTCGACCTGCTTGACGCTCATGGCAAGCTGGCTCATGTTCATTCCGACGTCATGCATGGGAAATCTCCTTATGCTCGGGGCAATCCAGTGGTTCAGATTCTACTACGCCCGCACGGGGCGCTACCGCATAAGAAAACGGGTGCGAGTCCGTCTGACCCGCACCCGTTCACTGGGGGCTGTTTGTGATTACCATATTATCCGTGGTCGCGGGCGCAGCACCCGGCTCTCCGGTGAGCGGCGCAAAACCGCTCATGGACGGCAGCACATGAGCGGCGTATTACAGGTGCTTCTCAAGCAGCGCCTGCAGCCTGGCCTTGGGCAGCGCGCCAACGGAGCGGTCAACTTCCTCGCCGTTCTTAAAGACAACCAGCGTGGGGATGCTCATGACGCCAAACTTCATGGCCAGGTCCTGATTGTCGTCGACGTTGCATTTGGCGACGGCAAGCTTGCCGGCCAGCTCGTCGGCTACTTCGTCAACAATGGGCGAGAGCGAGCGGCAGGGACCGCACCACGGTGCCCAAAAATCAACCAGCACGGGAAGGCTGCCGTTAACGACGGAATCGAAGTTCTCGGGGGTAATCTGCTTAATGTCAGCCATGGTGACCTCCATAGTGCGACGCGGCTCAGCCGCGTAAAACTCAGTACGACCGTGCTTATACCCAACGGCCCGCAATGCAACCACTCGCGGTCGGCTCTTTTATATAATGGTGGGCACGCAAACGATTGGAGAGCGCATGCCCACGTCACAAAGCCAGAAAAAAGAAGCCATCGCCCAGGCGACCGAGCAGGAGCTCGCATCGCTCGCGGGTCGCGGTGTGCGTATCGCGGGCAACGCGTGCTCGCCGATTGTGCTGGTAAAAGGTGATTTAGACGATGCCGAGCGTGCGGGCGGCGAGCTGGCTGCCGGTCCGGACGGCGCCGCGCTGCGCAAGGCGCTCGGTGCCATCGGCTACGCGCCCGAGGATTTTTGCGTGCTGGCAAGCGTCGCCGGCGTGGGTGACGGAGCGGTCGCGGTGGGCGAGACTCTGCCGTGCGAGCTGTTCCGCGAGGCGCTCGAGGCCTTGGACCCCGAGGCGGTGCTACTGCTCGACAACAACGCGGCCGATGCCATGCGCGAGACCTACGCCGATATGCTCGTGGCGATCGATGACTTCGACACCGCCATGCTCAAGCCCGGCCTGGTCGCCCATGTGCAGGGCCGCCGCGTGCTCGCGCTCGACGGCTTTGAGGCGGCACTCACCGACAAGGCCGCTAAGCAGCGCATGTGGGCCTATATCAAGCAGCTGACTCCGGCGACCGCTCCGCTGTAGCGGATTGGCGCCGGCGAGCGATTGCCTGGCGGGCAAGGCACGCCTCGAGATCGGCGCCGCACTTCTACATCACAGCGCGCAGCTCAAACCGATCGCCGTTAATGCGGAACTGGCAGTTACCATTCATGCGTTCGACGGCAAGCTTAATGCTCTTGGTTCCAAAGCCGTGTCCGGTGTGCCCGGCTACGGGCATGCCGTCGACCATGCGCGGCGCGCGGTCAAACGTATTGGAAACTAACAGCAGCAGCTGGCTGTCCTCTAATCGCAGGTCAAAGTCGACGAATCGCTTTCCTTGGGGTGCGGCGCTTGCGGCGGTGATAGCGTTTTCCAAGGCATTTGAGAGCACGCTAAACAGGTCGGCGTCACCTACATGGATGGTTTCGGGCACGGCGGCGCGCAGGTTGGCGGTAATGCCGTTTCTATTGATTTCCGAGTTAAATGACGAAAGCGCAATGTTTACGGTCTCGTTGGCGCAGAAGCGGCGTACGGCGGTGCGGTCGCCGGCTTCGCAGAGTTCGTCGATGCGTTTGAGCGCCTCGTCGGTGTGGCCCTCCTCAATTAAAGCGGCCAGGCCGCGTAGGAAGTGGCGCATGTCGTGGCGAAGAATCGACAGCTCGCGACCAGATTGACGCCAGGCCTCAAGCTCTTTAATGGCGGCGCTGTCGCGGGTTTCGAGCATCCAGCGCTCTCGCTCGGCGGTTTCCTTTTCTTCGTATTCGCGCAGGTAGACGGCGAGGAACATAAGGTAGAACGCGCAGAGCGCAAAGGCCAAAAACTCAACCGTCACCACCGAGCCCGAGTGGAACAGCGTGGTGTAGACGTTGGTGGCGTAGTCAAAGATGTAATAGACGAGCGGTAGGATTAAAAGGATGCCCAGCTCGGTGGTGCTTTTAATCGCCAAGCGCGGACCGATGTCGCCGGCCCAATGCAACAGGACGGCAAAGACGGCGAGTGTGGTCGCGATGCGCGCCAGATAGTACGCGATCTGAGAATCGGTTGCGGCAAATACGGCGATGCCCATCCAATTGCTGAACTGGCAGCTCAGATAGGCACTCGTAATGCCGAGCACGGCAAGCAGCGGGCTCAGGCGGTAGCGCGCGCACAAATAGATGACGAGCGGCAGATGCACGACGATCGGATATACCTGGCGGGCGAAAAGCTCGCCGCCGACGGCATTGGCGAGGCCAAATGCGCATCCGGTTACGGCACCGACCAGCACCAGCTCGAGCGCATGACGCCGGTTGATCTCGACACCGCACAGCGCCGCCGAGGCAAAGACGCCAAAGAGCAGCGTCGTGGCGTGGTGGATTGCCCAAAGGACCATTTCGACCGAGGAGACCATCAGTGTCTCCCACCCTCAAAGCGCGCCGCAAAGTAGGCGTCTTGGAATCCCTGCTTGCAGCTGCGCGAAAGCGGGATGCACGCGCCCGAGCGCATGACGATGTCCGTGCGGTCAAAGTGATCGATATTGCGCAGGTTGACCTGGTAGCTGCGGTGGCATTTAAAGAAGGTGGCATTTTGCACCAAACGGTCCTCGACGCTGCGGAATGACTCGAGTGCCTCGATATCGCGTCCGTCGCGCAGGTGGAAGACCACGTGCTTGTTGCGCGCTTCGGCATATTCGATGTCGGACAGGCGCAGGGCGTGGTAGCCAAAGGAAGTTTTGATCACGAGCTCGTCGGTTGCCGCCGGGCGCATGCTCGAAAGCTCGTCGAGTAATCGCGCCAGGCGTTCGTAGGCCACGGGCTTGAGCAGGTAGTCGAAGGCGCGGACCTCGTAGGATTCCAGCGCGAACTCGGGCGACGAGGTGAGGAACACCAGGCGCACGGCGGTGTCGGCCTGGCGCAGTTCGCGTGCGGTGTCCATGCCGTTGACGAGCGGCATGATCATATCGAGCAAGATGATGTCGGCGCGCGATGCGGCATGGCGGGCCAGCAGGTCCTCGCCGCGCGTGACGAGCGCAACATCGACCGCCGTGCCCGTCTCGGTCGACCAACGGTCGATCATCCGGTGCAGTCTATCTAGAAAAGCGACATCATCGTCGCAGGCAATAATCTTGAGCATTCGGCCCCCTTAAGTAGTTCGATTTTGTCACATCGGGCACGCGCCGCTTGCGGGGGTGCGGACCGTTTGCGCCCCACGGCGTGCAGCTCGCGCCAAGCGGTGTTGCGGTGGCGAAAGATGCCTCCTGCGCTATCGAAAGCCCGGCTATCCTCAGCTTGCCAGTTCGAAAATGGACTTGCCACATGATTGAATCTTTATTTCAACTTTACACCTAGGTTTACAGCTGTCTTGTCAGCTGTAAACCTAGGTGTCATACTAAAGCCCCAAGATTCGCCAAAAGAGAGGGGCCTTGATGGCACAGAGCGCGAACATGGATGCGTCGGAGCTTGCACGCGATATCGCGGCCGGCCTGGCATCGGCAACGACGGCAACGGAGCGTGCGGCGCTGGTGCCCGCAGAGCTCGTCGAGGCCATTCATCAACTAAAAACCCAACGTGACGCGGTAATCCTGGCGCACTATTACGTGGCGCCCGAGGTCCAAGCCGTTGCCGATTACGTCGGCGACAGCTTCTACCTGGCAAAGCTCGCCAAAAGCCTGCCGCAGCAGACCATCGTGCTGTGCGGCGTGGAGTTTATGGGCGAGAGCGCCAAGCTGCTCAATCCCACTAAGACCGTGCTGCTGCCCGAGCCGGGCGCGGACTGTCCCATGGCGCACATGGTCAAGCGCGAGACGGTCGACGCGGCGCGCGCCGAGTACGGCGACGACCTGGCCGTGGTGTGCTACGTCAACTCCACGGTCGAGATCAAGAGCTGGAGCGACGTGTGCGTCACCAGCTCCAACGCCGTTAAGATCGTGTCCGAGCTGCCGCAGCAGCATATCCTGTTCATTCCCGACCAAAACCTGGGACGCTTCGTAGCCGAGCAGGTGCCGCAAAAGCACGTCATCCTCAACAACGGCTACTGCCCGCGCCATCACATCATCACCGTCGAGCAGATCGTCGATGCGCAGGAGGCCCACCCCGACGCGCTCGTGCTGGCGCACCCCGAGTGCAAGGCCGACGTGCTGGCCGAGGCCGACTACATCGGCTCCACCGCCGGCATCATCAAGTATGCCGAGGAGTCGGACGCGAGCGAGTTCATCATCGTGACGGTCCGCGGCGTGCTCTACGAGCTCGAGCGCCGCTGCCAGGGCACCGGCAAAAAGTTCTATTTCCCCGCGGTGCAGCCCACCTGCGTCAACATGGATCTCATCACGCTCGAAAAGCTCGTGCGCTGCCTGGAGACGGGCGAGGGCGAGGTGCAGATTGGCGTGTCGGACGAGGCAGCCGATCAGGCCAAGCTCACGCTCGACCGCATGCTCGAGTACGCGGCGCGCTAAAACGATGTGACATGAGGGGCAGTCCCTTATGTCACATTACAAGGGAGAGGATTCCTGTGGAAACCAAACAATACCCCGACATGGAGTGCGACGTCGTCATTGCCGGTTGCGGCGTGGCGGGCCTGTACGCGGCCCTCAATCTGCCGACGAGTACGCGCGTGATCATGCTCTCCAAGGGCGCTGTCGACGAGTGTGATTCGATGCTCGCGCAGGGTGGCATCTGCGTGCTGCCCGAGGGCTCGGACTACGATGCCTTCTTTGAGGACACCATGCACGCCGGCCACTACGAGAACCGCCGCGAGAGCGTCGACATCATGATTCGTTCGAGCCGCTCGGTCATCAACGACCTGCTGGCCATGGGCGTGGATTTTGAGCGCAAGGCCGACGGCAGCCTCGACTTTACCCGCGAGGGCGCGCACAGCCGCCCGCGCATTGCCTTCCATGCCGACATTACGGGCAAGGAGATCACAACCAAGCTGCTCCAGGCCGTTCGCAAGCTGGACAACGTGCAGATTTTGGAGCACGTGGCCATGACCGACATTCTGACGGGCGTGCGTAGCGGCGCCGCGGTGTGCACCGGCGTCGTCGCCGTTCCCGTGGACGAGGACAACTCGGTTCGTCCCGCCGACGAGCTGGCAAACGCCGCCGAGGGCGTACATGCCGGCGAGCCGTTTAAGATCCATGCCCGCCACACGCTGTGGGCGACGGGCGGTATCGGCGGCGTATACGACCATTCGACCAACTACCCGCAGCTCACGGGCGATGCCTGCTACATCGCTCAGGAGCATGGCATTAAGATGGAGCACCTGGACTACGTGCAGATCCATCCCACGGGTCTGTTCTCGCCGCAGCCGGGTCGCACGTTCCTGATCAGCGAGAGCTGCCGCGGCGAGGGCGCGATTTTGCTCAACGCCGCCGGCGAGCGTTTTACCGACGAGTTGCAGCCGCGCGACGTTGTCGCCGCCGCCATCCGCGAGCAGATGAAGCAGGACGGCACCGAGCACGAGTGGCTGAGCTTTGCCCCCGTCGAGCGCGACGTGGTGACCGGGCACTTTGCCAATATCCGCGCGCGCTGCCTGGAGGACGGCCGCGACATCTTGGACGAGCCCATCCCCGTTACGCCCACGCAGCACTACTTTATGGGCGGCGTGTGGGTCGACAAGGACGGCCGCACCTCGATGCCCGAGCTCTACGCCGCCGGCGAGACGGCCTGCAACGGCGTTCACGGCAAGAATCGCCTGGCTTCCAACAGCCTGCTCGAAGCGCTGGTCTGGGGTCGTCGCGCCGCGTGGTATATGCGTACCGGCGAGTCGCTGGCCGTGGAGCAGGCGGGCGAGCCCGCGCTCGATGGCCGTCATCGCGCCCTGAGCGCCGACACCCTGGCAATCGATGATTTGGCCCGTGCCGCCGGCACGCGGGCCGTGGAGGAGTAGACCATGAATCCCATTACCATGAAGCTCGTCGTCGATGATCTGATTCTGCAGGCTCTGCGCGAGGACATTACCTTTGAGGACGTGAGCACGGCGAGCGTGTGCCCCACGGCGCGTCCCGCCACGGTGGAGCTTATCGCCAAGGCCGATGGCATCATCGCGGGCCTGGATGTGTTCGCCCGCACCTTTGAGCTGCTGGATTCGCAGAGCTCGGTGCTGCTCGACGTTGCCGATGGCGACGAGGTGCACGCCGGCGACCATGTGGGTCAGGTGCGCGGCGATGCGCGCGTGCTGCTTTCAGGCGAGCGCGTGGCGCTCAACTACCTGCAGCGCATGAGCGGCATCGCTACCTACACGCACAGCATGGCCGCGGCGCTCGAGGGAACCAAGACCGTGCTCGTCGACACGCGCAAGACCACGCCGGGCATGCGCGTCTTCGAGAAGGCCGCGGTCGAGATCGGCGGCGGCAGCAACCATCGTTACAACCTGTCGACGGCCGTCATGCTCAAGGACAACCACATCGATGCCGCCGGTGGCGTGACGCGCGCGATCGAGATGGCGCGCGCCCATGCATCGTTTACCACGACGGTCGAGATCGAGTGCGAGAACCTGGACATGGTGCGCGAGGCCGTGGAGGCCGGCGCCGACATCATCATGTTCGACAACATGACCCATGACGACATGGCCGCCGCTATCGAGCTTATCGCCGGTCGCGCCAAGACCGAGTGCTCGGGCAACGTGGACGCCAACAACATTCGCGCCCTGGCCGACCTGGGCGTTGACTTCATTAGCTCGGGCGCCCTGACGCACTCCGCGCCGATCCTCGATCTCTCGCTTAAGCACCTGCGTCTGCTGGACGGTAAATAATGAACGCCCGCGAGCGTCGCCGTGCCATCATGGCCGTGCTCGAGGGAGCCAAGGGACCCGTATCGGGCAGCGCGCTTGCCCACGAGGTGGGTGTGAGCCGCCAGGTCGTGGTGCAGGACATCGCCCTGCTGCGCGCCGATGGGCACGATATCGTGGCGACCAACCGCGGATACGTGCTGCAGGAGGCCCCCAGCAGCCCCGCCGTGCCTACGCGCTTGGTCAAGGTTCGCCACAGCGTGGAACAGGCAGGCGATGAGCTCACGAGTATCGTCGATGCCGGAGGCGCCGTGCTCAACGTGATTGTCAATCATCGCGTGTACGGTAAGATTACGGCCGACCTGGACATCCGCAACCGCCGCGATGTCGAGCGCTATCTGCGCGATATCGAGAGCGGCAAGAGTTTCCCGCTACTAACGGTGACGAGCGGCTATCACTTCCATCGCATCGCGGCGGAGGACGAGCAAACCCTCGACGAGATCGAGGCTATGCTCAAGGAGAAAGGCTACCTAGCAGACCTGATGCCCTACGAAGACGATCTCTCTTAGCCGACGCTGCAAACGCCCCATTTGGACAATCTGGCCTTCAATCGTCGGTCGCGTACCAGAGTACGCTTCCCTCCTCTTTCAGGCCACCTTGCCTCAAATGGGGCGTTTTCGCTGGCGCGAGTTCAACCAACGGCGGTGCCAAATTAGTTATCCGCACAAAAAAGGAGGCCTCCGCGGCGATGCGGAAGCCTCCTTTTTTGTGCACGGTGTACTTTTGAGTGTGCAAGTGGGGGAGTTGTTACTCCTCGACGATCTCGGTGATCGCGCCGGCGGGGCAAGCGTCCTGGCAAGCGCCACAGGCGACGCAGGAGTCCTCGTCAGCGACGGTAGCGACGTCCTGGAGCTCCAGAACGCCAGCGGGGCAGGAGTCGACGCAAACGCCACAAGCGATGCACTCGTCGGCATCAATTACGGGATGAGCCATGGTAGTTTCCTCTCTGTTGACCGACGCTACAGGCGATGCGCGCCGGTTTGATTCGGGCAAAAACATACCACGGGAGCGACCGTTTGCAATACCCTCTGACCGGCATCTTCATACCGTTCGCCGAGTATGCCAAGGTTTACTAAAAAATGCGCAGGTGGGGCCGTTGAGCTGCGCAAATGTTAGCTAAAGGTGACTTGAAATATAGGGCGATTGAGCGTGCTTGCGGAAACCGCATCCCATTATTTTGTCGAAAAACGGGTTGCAGTTTCCGGTTAGGCCCGCTAGCGGAAAATGCGAGCCGGTATCAGCTCTCAAAACGGGATACGGTTTCCGGTTGAGCCTTCAGACGGAAACTGCGACCCGGAATCCACGCTCAAACAGGGATGAGCTTTCCGCAAGACGGCCCCTAGGCACCCCGGACGCAAACCTCAGCCATCTCTACATAGATCTCGATAGATTTGCCGAGAACTCAATCAGCGCATCTACCTGCACATTTAAGAACCTAAACTCTCAGCAATAAGAAATCTTATATGAATTGACTTAGATTTTGTATATTCCGGCCCATAAGGGGATACACTACATCCTGAAAGACAAGCCGAAGCGCCGCGCGACAGATCGTCGAGGCGGCGCGAACGCAAAAGAGAGAGGGAATTTCTAATGGGTAAGATTCTTGGTATCGACCTTGGTACTACCAACTCCGCAATGGCCGTCCTCGAGGGCGGTTCTCCGACCATCATCGTGAACGCCGAGGGCGACCGCACCACCCCGTCCGTCGTGGGCTTCCGTGCCGACGGCGACCGCGTCGTGGGCAAGGCCGCTAAGAACCAGGCGGTCACCAACCCCAAGAACACCGTGTTCTCCATCAAGCGCTTCATGGGCCGCAAGTACTCCGAGTGCACCTCCGAGATCAAGACCGTGCCGTATGAGGTCAAGGAGGGCCAGGGTGGCCGTGCCGTCGTCGACATCGAGGGCAAGGATTACACCGCCGAGCAGGTGAGCGCCATGACGCTCGCGAAGATGAAGGCCGACGCCGAGAAGTATCTGGGCGAGACCGTCACCGACGCCGTCATCACCGTCCCGGCCTACTTCAACGACGCCCAGCGTCAGGCCACCAAGGACGCCGGTAAGATCGCCGGCCTCAACGTCAAGCGTATCGTCAACGAGCCGACCGCTGCTGCTCTTGCCTATGGCCTGGACAAGCAGGGCACCGACCAGCGCATCCTGGTCTTCGACCTGGGCGGCGGCACCTTCGACGTCTCCATCCTCGACCTCGCCGACGGCGTGTTTGAGGTTCTGTCCACCTCGGGCGACAACCACCTGGGCGGCGACGACTGGGATCAGCGCGTCATCGACTGGATGGCCGATAAGTTCCAGCAGGAGAACGGTGTCGACCTGCGTCAGGACCCCATGGCCCTGCAGCGTCTGAAGGAGGCTGCCGAGAACGCCAAGAAGGAGCTCTCCGCCGCCCAGCAGACCACCATCAACCTGCCGTTCATTACCATGAACCAGTCCGGCCCGCTGCACCTCAACTACACGCTGACCCGCGCCGAGTTCGAGAAGATCACCCGCGACCTGCTCGAGCGCTGCAAGCAGCCTGTCACCAACGCCCTGCGCGACGCCAAGCTTAAGCTCTCCGATCTGACCGAGGTCATCCTCGTCGGCGGCTCCACCCGTATGCCCGCCGTCCAGGAGCTCGTCAAGACCATGACCGGCAAGCAGCCCAACATGTCCGTGAACCCCGACGAGGTCGTTGCCGACGGCGCTGCCGTCCAGGGCGGCGTGCTCACCGGCGACGTCGAGGGCATCCTGCTGCTCGACGTTACCCCGCTGTCGCTGGGCGTCGAGACCATGGGCGGCATCATGACCAAGATGATCGACCGCAACACCACGATCCCGACCTCCAAGACCGAGGTCTACTCCACCGCTGCCGACAACCAGACCAGCGTCGAGATCAACGTGCTCCAGGGCGAGCGCGAGCTTGCCCGCGACAACAAGTCGCTCGGTAAGTTCCAGCTGACCGGTATTCCGGCTGCCCGCCGCGGTGTGCCGCAGATCGAGGTCACCTTCGACATCGACGCCAACGGCATCGTCAAGGTCTCCGCTAAGGACAAGGGCACCGGCAAGGAGCAGCAGATCACCATTTCCGGCTCCACCGCTCTGTCCGACGACGAAGTCGATCGTATGGTCAAGGACGCCGAGGCTCATGCCGAGGAGGACAAGAAGCAGAAGGAAGAGGTCGAGGTCCGCAACCAGACCGACAGCCTGTGCTACTCCACCGAGCAGACCCTCAACGAGCTGGGCGACAAGGTTTCCGCCGATGTGAAGTCCAAGGCCGAGGCCGCTATCGCCGACGCCAAGAAGGCGCTCGAGGGCTCTGACGTCGAGGCCATCAAGGCCGCCGGCGAGTCCCTGCAGTCCGTGGCCTACGAGCTGGCCCAGGTTGTCTACGCCGACGCTCAGCAGCAGACCGACGGTGCCGCCGGCGCCCAGCCTGCCGACGATGACGTCGTCGATGCCGACTACGAGGTTGTGGACGACGAGGACAAGTAATCATGTCCGCTCGTAAAGCTCGCACGGAGGCGGCCGCCGTTGGTGCCGCCCCCGTTGACTCTGAGGAGAAGGACGTGAAGATTCCCGTAGAGGCCGTTGACGATACCGAGGCCAACGAGGCCCCGGCCGCCGAGGCTGCCGAGAACCAAGTAGAGGATTCCAACAAGGAGGCGACGATGACCGAGGACGAGATGGTGGAAGCCGCTATCCGCGCCGGTGAGGAAGCCGCCGACAACGACTTTAAGCTCAAGTTCGAGCAGGCTCAGAAAGAGCTTGCCGACGTGCGCAACGAGCTCGATGCTGCGGCAGAGGCTCAGAAGGCCGCCGAGGACAAGGCAAAGGACGCCACCGAGCGCACCGCCCGTCTGCAGGCCGACTGGGAGAACTTCCGTCGCCGCACCGCCAATGAGCGTATCGCCGAGCGCGAGCGCGCGACCGAGAAGCTCGTCACCGCGCTGCTGCCGGTGGTCGACGATATCGAGCGTGCGATCGACCATGCCCGCAGCCAGGAGCTTGCCGACGACTTTAAGCAGTTCGTCGACGGTGTCGACGCGGTTCATGCCAAGCTGCTCGATGTGTTTGCGCACGAGGGCGTTGAGCCCATCGACCCCAAGGGCGAGGCGTTCGATCCGCTCGAGCACCAGGCCGTGGGCCGCGTCGAGGACGCATCGCAGTACGACGAGACCGTCAACGACGTGTACCAGAAGGGCTACCGCATGGCGGATCGCATCCTGCGTTCCGCGATGGTGACGGTGACCTACGGTGGCGAGAAGCGCCCCGCACCGGAGCCCGAAGCGGCGCCCGAGGATGCCGCGGCCGATACGGCCGAGAGCACCGAGGAGTAATTGAGAAGGGCCCCGGGGCAACACCCGGGGCCCTTTCTGACCTAGTGCCATATGACAGCATGAGCCGCCGTCCGCAGGGGCGGCGGATGTAACAGGAGAGGAGCTACGATGGCTGCAGGCAAAACCTTCTATGACATCCTGGGCGTATCCAAGAGCGCCTCCGACAAAGAGATCAAGAGCGCGTTTCGCAAGCTCGCGCAAAAATATCACCCCGATGCCGGCGGCGACGAGGCCAAGTTCAAGGAGATCAGCGAGGCCTACGAGACGCTTTCGGACGAGAAGAAGCGCAAAGAGTACGATCAGATGCTCATGTTTGGCGGCATGCCAGGCGCGGGCGGCGCGTATGGCGGCGGCTATGGTGCCGGCGCGGGCACCAGCGGCTGGGGCGATATCTTCGACAGCATCTTTAGCGGCAACGGCGCCTGGGGCAGCGATTGGGGCTCGGGCTTTGCCGGGGCTGCAGGCACTGCCGGTGCCGGCGCGGGTCGCAGCCGTTCGCGCAAGGGCGGCGACTTGTCGCTGACCGTCGATGTGACGGCCGAGGACGCGTTTCGCGGTGTGACGCACAAGGTCACCTACCGCATTCCCTCGACGGGCGAGCAGCAGACCATTACGGTCTCGGTGCCTGCGGGTGCGGTCGACGGCGGCAAGCTGCGTTACAAACGTCGCGGCGAGTATGGCGTTGCCGGCGGCGAGCGCGGCGACCTGGTCGTGACCACGCACGTGGAGGAGCATCCGCTGTTTAAGCGCAAAGGTGCCGACGTGACCATGGAGGTGCCGGTCTCGGTCTATGAGGCGGCGCTCGGCTGCACGGTGGACGTGCCGACGCCCGGCGGTGCGACGGTTCGCCTGAAGGTGCCCGCGGGTACCCAGACGGGCAAGAAGTTCCGCTTTAAGGAAATGGGGGCGCCCGACGTTAAACACCGTGGCCGCACAGGCGCGCTGCTCGTCGAGATCAAGGTGCAGGTTCCCACGAACCTATCCGATGACGAGCGCGACGCGATGACCAAACTGCGTGAGGCCGACACGCGCGACTACCGCGAGAAGGTCAACCGTTACAAGGCGACGTACTAGGGCAGTCGTGGCGCACGCTCACGCCCGCGGGCTTATGATGGACGATAACGAGACGGAAAGGGGTCAGGTAGCATGGCCGAGGACAATAGGAACAAACCGCTGTACATGATCAGCGTGGCAGCCGAGCTGACCGGCATGCATCCGCAGACTCTGCGCGTCTACGAATCCAAGGGCCTGGTGAACCCCCAGCGCTCGGGCGGCAACACGCGTCTGTACTCGCGTGCCGATATCGAGCGCCTGGAGCTCATCAACCAGCTGACCGACGAGGGCATCAACCTTGCCGGCGTGGTGCGCATCCTCGATATGAAGGAGCGTGCCGAGGAGCGCGAGCGCGAGAACGAAAAGCTCCGCGCTCGCGTGCGTCAGCTCGAGGACGAGCTGCACGAGTACAAGATGCAGAAGAAGATCACCGCCCTGGCCCCGCGCGACGGCTCGGTTAACCCCGAACAGGTCATGCGCAAGCTGCTGGGTGCCGGCGGGGATTTGTAGTTACGCGGTTTTACCAAACCGCGTAACGGGCCGACGCTGCGCGCCGTCCAGAGCGACAATTTGTCATTCAAAAGGCAAGGCATGACCAGAAGGTCTATGCCTTGCCTTTTTCATGCCAACTTGTTCGCTCTGGACGTCGCTCGCTGTCCGTCCTCTACCTGCGGCGTTGCCTTGCTCGCTCTGGTGGGCTTTCGCTGTCCGCGCCAAAACATCGGCGTTGTTATGGGTAGTCATTGGGGACGTTCTTAAATGACTAGTCAAAGGGGACACTCTTGCGGCACTTGGCAGTTGGGGACGCTCCTTTTGTGCCGGCACTTTGGGACACTCCTTGTCCAGAGAGTGATGCAAGGGGCTCGTTCTATGCTTTACTGAGATAAAGTGAACGTGTAGATTCGTAACCCACTCGCAACCGTTCTATGGCACGATATTGAACGAATGTATGCTATGCGCCCAAATCTTTTGGGCAGAGTGGGAGACAGTATGGTCAAGCTGTACGAGGACGGCATCTACCTGCGTAACGGCAGCGAGGTTGTGCCTGAGGCCGAGGCTGCCGAGCGCGGTATTACGCAGACGCCCGAGGATGCCAAGCGCGGCACCATCGCGTATTCGATCCTCCAGGCACACAATACGTCCGGCGACCCCGAGGCGCTCAAGATTCGCTTCGACGCCATGGCGAGCCACGACATCACCTTTGTCGGCATCATCCAGACGGCGCGCGCCTCGGGCATGGAGCAGTTCCCGCTGCCCTACGTGCTCACCAACTGCCACAACTCGCTGTGTGCCGTGGGTGGCACCATCAACGAGGACGACCACGTCTTTGGCCTCTCGGCTGCCAAAAAGTACGGCGGCATCTTCGTTCCGCCCCATATCGCCGTCATCCATTCCTTTATGCGTGAGAACTTCGCCGGCTGCGGCAAGATGATCTTGGGCTCCGACTCGCACACCCGCTACGGCGCTCTGGGCACCATGGCCGTGGGCGAGGGCGGTGGCGAGCTGGCAAAGCAGCTGCTGCGCGACACCTACGATGTCGCCTATCCCGGTGTCGTCGCCATCTACCTCACGGGCGCCCCGCGCCCCGGCGTCGGCCCGCACGATGTGGCACTCGCCATCATCCGTGCCGTCTTTGCCAAGGGTTACGTTAAGAACAAGGTTATGGAGTTCGTGGGCCCCGGTATCGCGAGCATGACGACCGACTACCGCAACGGCGTCGACGTCATGACCACCGAGACCACCTGCCTGTCGAGCATCTGGGCCACCGACGAGGACACGCACGCGTTTTTGACCATGCACGGTCGCGGCGAGGACTACCGCGAGCTCAAGCCCGCCGATGTTGCCTACTACGACGGCTGCGTCGAAGTCGATCTGTCGAGTATCAAGCCCATGATCGCGTTGCCGTTCCATCCTTCTAACGGCTTTGAGATCGACGAGCTCAACGAGAACCTCGAGGACATCCTGCATGAGGTGGAGCTCGAGGCCGCCAAGATCGGCGAGGGCAAGACGCACTTTAGCCTGCTCGACAAGATCGTCGACGGCAAGCTGCACGTGCAGCAGGGCGTTATCGCCGGCTGCTCGGGCGGCAACTACGACTCCGTGGTCCAGGCTGCTCGCGTGCTCAAGGGCGCTAACACCGGCTGCGGCGAGTTCTCGCTGTCGGTCTATCCCACGAGCCAGCCCGTGGCACTCGAGCTTACACGCCGCGGCTACATCTACGACCTTATGGAGGCCGGCGCGATTGTGCGCACGGCATTCTGCGGCCCGTGCTTCGGCGCCGGCGACACGCCTGCCAACAACGGCCTTTCGATCCGCCACACCACGCGCAACTTCCCCAATCGCGAGGGTTCCAAGCCGGGCAACGGTCAGCTGAGCGCCGTGGCCCTGATGGACGCCCGCTCCATTGCGGCGACGGCTGCCAACGGCGGCGTCCTGACGCCGGCGACCGACCTGCCCGAGGAGATTTGGGACGAGGCCTGCGAGTACACCTTTGACGACGCGCCGTACAAAAAGCGTGTGTACTGGGGCTTTGGCAAGGCGGAGCCTGCCGACGAGCTGGTCGAGGGCCCCAACATCAAGCCGTGGCCCGCGATGGAGCCCCTTGGCGACGACATCCTGCTCAAGGTGTGCTCCAAGATCATGGACCCGGTCACCACGACTGACGAGCTCATTCCTTCGGGCGAGACGAGCTCCTTCCGCTCCAACCCGCTGGGCTTGGCTGAGTTTACGCTGAGCCGCCGCGACCCGGCCTACGTGGGCCGTTCCAAGGAGGTCGACGCCGTGGAGAAGCGCCGCGTTGCCGGCGAGGCAGCAGGCGACTTGGCCGCGCTCGATGCCGAGCTTGCCGGCGTGTTTGAGGCGCTGGCCGGCGCGGGTGTCGCTGCCGACGCCAAGGCGACCGAGTACGGCTCCATGCTCTATGCCAAGAAGCCCGGTGACGGTTCCGCCCGCGAGCAGGCCGCGAGCTGCCAGCGCGTAATTGGCGGCCTGGCCAACATCGTCCACGAGTACGCCACCAAGCGCTATCGCTCCAACGTGATGAACTGGGGCATGGTGCCCTTCCAGATGGAGGCCGAGCCCAGCTTTGAGGTGGGCGACTACGTCTTTGTGCCGGGTATCCGCGCCGCGCTCGACGGCGACCTGAAGGACATCGCCGCTTACGTGGTCCGCGCCGATGGTACGGTCGAGCAGATTGAGCTCTACATTGCCGATATGACGGCAGAGGAGCGTGCCATCGTCAAGGCCGGCTGCCTGATCAACTACAACAAGTTCAAGGCCGCTGCCGAGTAACGCACTTAATTGTCCGCCCGGGGCTTGCCCTTTCCCGCCCGCTCACGCGCTTCGCGAGGGTCGCGTTCGGGAAAGGGTAAGCCCCGGGCTACATTTCTGCGTTCTCGTTGGGTCTTGAGGGACGCTAATAAATAGACTTGCTTGATGCCGCCTCTGTTATCGGGGCGGCTTCTTTTTGTCGAAAACCACCACAAAGGGGACAGGCACCTTTGTGGTGGTTCACGGTTTGTCTCGACTTGTAACATCTTGGCCGCTAAAAGTGGGCCTGGTGTTACAGATTGAGACAAACAATCGCCGCCGATCATTTCATCTCAATCTGTAACATCTAGGATCGAAAAGGGCCGCTAGATGTTACAGATCGAGACAGTCGAGTGCCAGAGTCGAAAACCACCACAAAGGGGCCTGTCCCTTTCGTGGTGGTGGGGGGCGAGCTCGATGCTGCCGTGCTCGCTGAACGACATTCTAATGAGCGTCTCTACAGGATTTCATCTGGGCTGGCGGGCTTGGTTGTTTTGGGGATGCCGAATTTGGATGACGCGAAATCGTCAACATTGTCCTTAATTCCGTCTTTGGTGTAGACAGTGACCATATAGGTGCTGTGTCCGAATTCGCCCTTGTCGCGTGTTGCCCAGGCATCCCAGTAGGCGGCCCCGTTTCGCCCTTTGATTTTTCCGACACGGCGGAGTTCTGTTCGCTTTAATTTCTGGTTGCTATAGATGGTTCGACCGGCCTCCTCGGTGAGCCCGCACTGTCCAAGCATCTTGTCGAGGACTTGGTTCATGTGGCGCTCATCGGTGTTTGGTGCGTAGTCGTAGGCGAGGGTGACGGAGTCGAGTGGCTGGTCGTCGATTAGATAGTTTAGCGCCTGAGGTCCAAGGCAGAAATAGGGGGAGCATCCGTCGATCTGACCGAGCAGTGGCAACTTTGACTGCCAAATTCCGGTGGGAATTCTATCTTCGTAGAACACGCCACGACAAATAAAGGAGAGCGAGGTGGCACGCGAGCCGGCGTTGACCATTCCGCAAAGATCGAAGGGCGAGGCGAAACCAAAAGAAAAAGGAGTGACGACGATAAGGAAGAGCATCACGATGGGTATGGCGAGAATGGCGATGACGTTACGACCGGTGGAATGAGACGGCTTCACATGCGCTCCTCGAGACAAAGATCTGTTGAGGATAAGCAGAAATGGATATGTTCAGAGAACAATTCAAGTTTAATCTCATGGCGCGAGATGGTCGACCGTTAGCGTCGAAAACCACCACAAAGGTGCCTGTCCCCTTTGTGGTGGTGAGGAGCGCGCGGCTTCTTTTGGTAATAGTGTTAGCTGGCGGTATCATTAGTGCAGGTGGCGAAGGTTTGCATTGTGGGGTGTTTTGCCGTGAGCCGTTCTGCCCGTATTGGATTGATTGTCTTGGCGCTTGCGATCGCTGTGGTTGGCGCGGGCGCTGTCGGTATGGCATTTCTACCTGCTGCGGTGACGGAGCCGGTGGTCAAGCCTGTGACTCAATCTGTCGAACTTCTGACCGGCGACGACAAGCCCGAGGCCATTACCGTTGATTTTGATGAGCAGCCGGCTGTGCTGGGTATTAGCAATTATCCGCGTATTCAGCTTGGGGCCATGCGCTATACCACGGATACAAGCCTGATCGATAGGGCGTCCGAGCTACTCAAGGGCAAAACATTTAAGCGTTGGTACGGATATGCGTCCTATCGGGCAAAAGCGAACGACATGGTTGGCGGATGCCACTCTTCCATCGAGCTGGACTCTGCAAACGGCGCAAAGTTATGTGATGTCTCGTACGACCCGGGCTACGAGGGCAATGAGGGTCCGGGCATCTACATCATGGACGGCGATGTCGCCTATGTCATGGAGGGCAACCAGACCGAGCTCAACGATTTTATGGGCCAGTGTATCCAAGATGCCTATAAACAGACCTGCTTGCCTGACCCGCAGACTGCACGCGATAGTGGGTCTGCCCGTACATGGCTGTTCGAGGATGAGATGCCCTGGACCGTCGAATCGGGAAGTACGGGTTCGGCGAAGGAGTAGAGACCGCGACCACCACAAAGGTGCCTGTCCTCTTTGTGGTGGTTTTCGGTCTGTCTCGATCTGTAACATCTTGGCCGCTAAAAGTGGGCTTGGTGTTACAGATTTAGATTTTCGATTCGGGCGTCTTCTGTTCGTCTCGATTTGTAACAGATAGGGCTCTATTTGCCGAGTAGATGTTACAGATTGAGACAAACGGGCGCCGTTGGTCATTTCATCTTGATTTGTAACATCTGGAGCCATAAACAGTCGCTAGATGTTACAGATTGAGATGGTAAGGGGACGAGGCCGCGGCTGGTGAGAGTGCCTGCTTCCTATCACTTAATCACTCAGAAAATCTTATATATAGAGACTTAGATTTGTGTATAAGATCGCGCAAAGCTGGCAACAATACTTCTCGAACAACGTGAAGCCGCCCCGTAGGGCGGCCGCCCCAAGAGAGGTGATTCCATGAGAATCGATAAGCTAGCTATGACGTCGCGCGAGGCGCTGCAGACCGCCATGAGCACGGCCGCTGACGCGCAGGCCGGCGCGGTGGAGCCGATTCATCTGCTGTCTGCCCTGCTCGGTGCCGGCGAGCGCAATATCTCCGTGATCATCGAGCGCATCGGTGCCGACCCGGCCCAGCTCGCACGTTCCACACAGGATGCCATCGACCACGCGCCCAAGGTTTCGGGCGAGGGTCAGCAGATGGGCCTGTCCAACGAGCTCGTTCGCGTCATCGACAAGGCCGAGAAGAAGGCCACCAAGATGGGCGACAGCTTTGTGGTGACCGAGCATCTGCTGATGGCACTTGCCGAGGACAAGGGCGAGGCCGGCCACGTTCTGCGCGATGCCGGCGTGACCAAGGAGCGTATCGAGCAGGTCTACGAGGAGCTGCGCGGCGATGACCGCGTGACGTCTGCCGAGGACAAGACTCAGTTTGAGGCACTGGAACAGTACGGCCGCAATATCTGCGACCTTGCCCGCGCCGGCAAGCTCGACCCGGTCATCGGCCGTACCGACGAGATCCGCCGTACCATCCAGGTCCTGTCCCGCCGCACCAAGAACAACCCCGTGCTCATCGGCGAGCCGGGCGTCGGCAAGACGGCTATCGTCGAGGGCATCGCCCAGCGTATCGTGGCCGGCGACGTGCCGAGCACCCTGCGCGACCGCGACCTCATCGAGCTCGACATGAGTGCGCTGGTCGCCGGCGCCAAGTACCGCGGCGAGTTCGAGGACCGCTTGAAGGCCGTGCTCAAGGAAGTGCAAAAATCTGAGGGCAAGGTCATCCTGTTCATCGATGAGCTCCACACCATCGTGGGCGCGGGTGCCACCGAGGGCTCCATGGACGCAGGCAACATCCTCAAGCCGGCGCTCGCCCGTGGCGACCTGCATGCGATTGGCGCGACCACGCTCGACGAATACCGCAAGTACATCGAGAAGGACGCGGCGCTCGCCCGTCGTTTCCAGACCGTTATGGTGAGCGAGCCTACCGTCGAGGACACCATCTCGATCCTGCGTGGCCTCAAGGAGAAGTACGAGATCTTCCACGGCGTGCACATCACCGATAGCGCGCTCGTGGCCGCCGCCGATCTCTCCGATCGCTACATCGCCGATCGCTTTCTGCCCGACAAGGCCATCGACCTGGTCGATGAGGCGGCAAGTCGCCTGCGCATGGAGCTCGACAGCATGCCGGTCGAGATCGACGCCACCACGCGTCAGCTCACCCAGCTGCAGATTGAGGAGCAGGCGCTCATGAAGGAGACCGACGACGCCTCCAAGGAGCGTCTGGAGGCCCTGCGCCAAGAGATCGCCGAGGTCCAGGAAAAGCTCAACGTGCAAAAGGCCGGCTGGCTCAACCAAAAGAACGCCATCGACCACGTGCAGGAGCTCAAGGGACAGCTCGACGAGGCCAGAAGCGAAGAGGAGCGCGCGACGCGTAACGGCGACCTGGGCCGTGCGTCCGAGCTGCGCTACTCCGTGATTCCTGGTCTGCAGCAGCAGATTCAGGATTCCGAGGCCGCGCTCGAGGCGCAAAAGCAGCAGGACGGCGAGGGCCTCAACGAACAGGTGACCTCCGATGAGATCGCCGAGGTCGTGAGCGCCTGGACCGGCGTGCCCGTGTCCAAGATGATGCAGGGCGAGCTCGACAAGCTCAAGGGCCTGGAGGGCGAGCTGCATAAGCGCGTCATCGGCCAGGACGAGGCGGTCTCCGCCGTCGCCGCAGCCGTACGCCGCAGCCGTGTGGGCCTCTCCGATCCGGACAAGCCCATCGGCAGCTTCTTCTTCCTGGGCCCCACTGGCGTGGGCAAGACCGAGCTCGCCAAGGCGCTTGCCGAGTGCCTGTTCGATGACGAGCGCGCGCTCGTGCGTATCGACATGTCCGAGTACATGGAGAAGTTCAGCGTCCAGCGTCTGATCGGTGCGCCCCCGGGATACGTGGGCTACGACGAGGGCGGCCAGCTCACCGAGGCCGTGCGCCGTCGTCCGTACTCCGTGATCTTGCTCGACGAGATGGAGAAGGCCCATCCGGATGTCTTCAACGTGCTGCTGCAGGTGCTCGACGACGGCCGCCTGACCGACGGTCAGGGTCGCCAGGTGTCCTTCAAGAACACGATCATCATCATGACGTCTAACGTGGGCTCCAAGGCTATTGCCGAGCTTTCCGGCAAGGACGAGGAGGAGATGCGCCATCAGGTCGACGCGGCCATGGCTCAGACCTTCCGCCCCGAGTTCCTCAACCGTATCGACGATATCGTGGTGTTCCATCCGCTTGGCATGGCGCAGATCGAGAAGATCGTCGATATTCAGCTCGCCGACGTCCGTGCACGTCTGGCCAAGGAGCGCATGACGCTTGCCATCACCCCGGCGGCCAAGCAGATGCTCGCCGTGGGCGGCCTGGACCCGGTCTTTGGCGCCCGTCCGCTCAAGCGTCTGGTTCAGCGCGAGGTCGTGGATGCCATCGCGGCCGCTATCATCGACGGCACGGTGCGCGAGGGCGATCAGGTGACGGTCGATGTCGACAAGGACGGCGGCTTTACCGTCGTGTGCGACAACACGCCGGCGGCCACCTACGAGGTCCCCGACGCCGAGTAGATTTTGGGCCATGCCTTAAAATCTGCCTTTTGAGCCGAACGCCAAGGGCGGCGGATCCAATTGGGTCCGCCGCCCTTTTTCGTGCGACAATCGATGATACTGAACGGATGCAATGCAAGGAGCTATGCAGATGAAAGACGAGAACAAGACGAACGCACCGGTGGCTGAGGCGGCACCCGCCGCACCCAAGCCTGCGCCTAAACCGGCGCCCAAGCTGCGCGACCCCTACATCCGTGCCGAGAACGAGGACGACGACGGCTACGATCCCTACAGCGATCGCCGCCCCGAGCGCGAGCCAATGTTCGAAGCTGACCCGTGGCGCTAAGTGCCACCCAAAAGGCCAACAATAAGTTGCGGGGAA
>CAUEUQ010000026.1:0-22704 GCA_959021215.1 uncultured Collinsella sp.
CGCGAGCTGCAGGATGCGGGCGGCAAGGTCGCCATGGTGGGCGACGGCATCAACGACTCCCCCGCCCTGGCGCGCGCCGACGTGGGCCTTGCCATCGGCACCGGCGCCGACATCGCCAAGGAGGGGGCAGATGTGGTGCTCATGCGCAGCGATCTCATGGACGTCGCCCGCGCCATCGAACTTTCGCGCGCCACGATTCGCAACATCAAGCAAGACCTGTTCTGGGCGCTGTTCTACAACGGCATCGGCATTCCGCTGGCGGCGGGCGTATTTTTCCCGCTCACCGGATGGCAGCTCTCGCCGATGTTTGGCGCCGCAGCGATGAGCCTGTCGAGCGTATGCGTCGTGTCCAATGCGCTGCGCTTAAAATCCTTTATGCCTAAAGTGGCAAAATAGGATCACTATTACGTTCATTTAGAACGGGTTTTCCAGGTGCCCGAGATTGACCTGAAAGAGGAGCGACGCGTACTTTGGTACGCGAGCGACGGCTTGAAGGTCAAGGTCGGGTGCCTGGGAAAGCCGACACAACAGAGAGGAACACCCATGCGTTACACGATCAAGACTTCCGGCCTTATGTGCGGCCACTGCGACGCTACTGTCGAGACGGCACTGCTCAACGTTGCCGGCGTGACCGACGCCGACGCCGATCACGAGACCCAGACCGTCCAGGTGGAGTGTGCCGACACCGTGACCGCCGAGCAGCTCGCCGCCGCCGTCGAGGCCGCGGGCGAGAAATTCCACGCCCTATCCGTGACCGCCGCGTAGCAGACACCGCCTACTCAATCCTCAGAAGTTGCGGTGAAATACGGACTGTTGTGCCGCCCTAGGCCTTTAAACGGTCCGTATTTCACCGCAACTGACGGGGACATCCGAAAGATCGACCAGAAACGAGGACCCGCCATGATGGCAGACCATAAATCGGTGACCCGCATGCTCAAAACGGCACGCGGGCAGATCGACGGCATCCTGCGGATGGTCGAGGAGGACCGCTACTGCGTCGATATTTCCACGCAGCTCATGGCAACGCAGGCGCTCATTGCGCGCATCAACGCCGACGTGCTCAAGGCGCATATCGAGGGCTGCGTCGCCTCGGCCATCGAATCGGGCGACGAGGAGCTCAAAGCCGCCAAGCTCGCCGAGATAGAGCGCGTCGTCGACAAGCTCGCCAAGTAATTGGTGCATTGGGGACAGGTACGTTTGCACCGTCTTGGTATTCCGGGGACAGGTATGTTTGCACCACATTGGTGCAGATTAACCTGTCCCCCTTGTTCTAAATCGGGTATAAAGGCGTGCAGCATATCGAACGAAAGGCAATTTGCATGAATGACTTTATGAAGGGTCGCAATGGTGCCGATGAACTCACCATCGTGATGGGTTTTGCCGGCATCGTCATCGCGATGATCGGATCGATAGCCCGCATCCAGTGGCTCAGCTGGATTGCCATCGTCGTAATCGTGATTGGCGTGCTGCGCGGCCTGTCCAAAAATATCGACGCACGTCACAAGGAGAACGAGGCCTTTGTCGCCGCGACTGCAAACGTACCCGGCTTGGGCAAGTTTGTAGCTAGCTTGGGCGGCGGAGCTGCAGCGGCCAACGCCTCGCGCGCAGCCGGTACTAGCAAGGAAGACTTTGAACGTGCCAAGCACACAGCCAAGAAGATGTGGAAGGGCCGCAAGACCACGGCCTATCTAAAGTGCCCCAACTGCGGCCAGATGCTCTCCGTTCCCAAGGGCAAAGGCAAGATCCGCGTCACCTGCCCCAAGTGCCATGCCAAGATGGAGACGCGCTCATAGCTGCCATACCATGGGACAAATAAAAGCCGAGGCCTCGCACTGGGACCTCGGCTTTTTCTGATTATGACAAAAGGATTGTCCCTTTGTCGCATCGCCATATCGCGCGCTTACGCCACGCCATCGCGGGTAAGCTCCTCGGCCAACGCCTCGGCAGGCATGGCCATAATCGCGTCGAGCTCGGCGTCCACCTCGGGAATACGCTTCACCTTGAGCTTGCGCACCAGATCACCGCGACACATCACGTGCGTCGGATCACGCAGTGCGCACAGGTCATCGAGCGGGTTCTCGCGCGTCACCAGGATATCGGCGGCCTTGCCGCACTCGATTGTGCCGGTCTCGCCGCCCAGCCCCAGCAGCTCGGCATTGACCTGCGTGGCCGTATGCAGCGCGAAGGCGTTGCCCACGCCGACATACTTGGCAAAATAGGCCACCTCACGCCACATGTCGTACTGCGTCACGAACGGGCAGCTCGAGTCCGTGCCAAGGCCCACCTTAACGCCAGCTTCCAGTGCGGCACGGGCGCTCTCGATGATGCCCGAGCACACGATGTCACCGTTCTTCTTTTGTGTATCGGTCGAATGGGTCTTTTCCGGGTCGAGCAATACAAACGGCAGCGCCGGGCTGATCGTGCAGGTAACGCTGGGCGCACGCCCCTCGAGCTGCGTGCCCGCGGCGCCACGGTACAGTTCCATGATCTCGGGCGTCAACGGAGCGCCGTGCTCGATCGTATCGACGCCGGCCTGAAGCGCAGCGTTCACGCCTTCGGTGCTCTCGACATGGGCCATAACCGGCAGGCCCACCTCGTGCGCCGCCTTGCACGCCGCCGCGGCAACCTCGACCGGCATACGCAGCACACCCGGCTCGCCCACCTCGGTAGCGTCGAACACGCCGCCCGTCACGAACAGCTTGATGACGTCGGCACCGCGCGCATACAGGTCGCGCACCTGTTCGGCCGCCTCGGCAGGGCTGTTGGCCACCTGGGCGAACAAGCCCGCACCATGGCCGCCCGGCACCGTTACGCCCGTTCCCGGCGCCACCAGGCGAGGACCTTGATACTTGCCGGCATCGATAGCATCGCGCACGGCCAGATCGGCAAACAGCGGGTCGCCCGCGCCGCGCACCGTGGTCACGCCACTTGCCAGTTGTTGTTGGGCGCTGCCCTTAAGAATATGGCGCACAATGGCGCGCCCCACGGGATTATCGAGCTTCTTCATCAGCGCGCCCGCATCGCCGGCCGAGACAGGCTTGCCCGAGCCGCACAGGTGCACGTGCATATTGATGAGCCCGGGCATGAGATACGCACCGGCCAGGTCGATAACCTCGGCACCCGCTGGCGCCTGCGCCACAGCACTCGGCCCCATCCAGGTGATGACGCCGCGCTCAACAGTCACGGCCATATCGGGTTGCGGCTCCATATGCTCCGAACCATCCAGAATGGTCGCATTGATAAACAACGTGGGACGATCGGCAGACGCCATATCGAGCTCCTCCCTCACGATTAACTTGAACATTTGTCCATTATTATCCAGCGCGGCAGGGTTGCTGCGGACATATCGGCTAACGGAGGGAAGAGGGGATGTGGGGGACGGAATACGTTGCAGCCCCACCCCAGCAACATCAGGGGAATGTCTCGATCTCTAACAGTTACGGGCCCAAACAGCCGCCAAACGTTACAGATCGAGACAAAGTCAGAGGCAGCAGGGCGGCACCAGTCACATCCCCTACTCCCACTCTTGCTCGTAGATGTTGAGCGACTTCACGTAGCGCCCCTGGGCGCCCATGATGTCGCGGACCAGGCGCAAAAAGAAGCTGATACACGAGGTGTCAAAGCCGTCCTGCAGGTCCTCCGGATGCACCGCACCCGGTCCATCGACCGCCGTGTCACTCAGACGCGCGATGTCATACAAATAGAGCTGTCCCGCCGTCAGCCAGACATCGTCGACGCAGGCGAGGCGCACCGCAATCGCGCCGTCGCTCCAATGCTCCTTTTGCACGATATGCGGGTCGTAGACATCAAAGCGACGGTCGGTGCGCGTATCCTTCAGCGCAACCATGCCGTTCGCAGGATCCTTGTCCAAAATGCCAAAGCGCGAGAAATACTGCGTGTCGCGTACCTGCTCGAGCCGCTTGAGCGAGGCAGGCGAAAGCGATGCCGGCGGCTCGTCAACATACAGCTCGAGCAGCGTCTTGCCATGGCGATAGGGGCGCTCGAAAAGCAACCAATCGGTAAATGCCATGTTGTAGGCCATGATTTCGTTTTGCGAAGGCTCGGTGCAATAGCTGAGCCACGGGTCGACAATGATCTCGAACTGCTCGCGCGCCGGCTCCAAAAACTGAAACTTCCGCAGCATCCAAAAATGGGCCATGTCGGCAATTTCGTTGCCGACGGCTTCGGCCAGATGCGCCCGGTCTAAAACGTGGTCAGTCATGGCATCCTCCTCAAACTGATGGACCTCAATTTGAGCTTACGAGGAGGGCGGGCAGCCACGACCAGCACGGGCAAAATAGGCCTCCGGCTGCAAACCAGATGCTGACCAAACACTTGACGGGACACTTGACCGAATATACGAACCGCAAAGAAAGGGCAGGTAGATATAGACAGCCGACCCGCCATTTTGATCCAAACACCCGTTGCCACCACAAAAACAGCAGAGCACCACAGGCGCAAACGCCGGCGAATGAACGCTCACACGTCGACAAACGAACAGGCGCCCCGCGAAGAGTGTCCCCCAACGACTAGACAAAAAATGACTAGTCATTGGGGACGTTCTTAAATGACTACTTTACAGCTCCAGCGCGTCGGCGACTTCGGCTGCGCAGGCCAGGGCATCGGCCATGGCGTTCACCACGAGCGAGCTGCCGTTGCGGGCATCGCCGGCAACATACACCGGCGCGGCATCCGCAGCGACGCCGTCAACACGCGCCGCGAGGTGCGAGCCCTCGGTAGCCATCACCGGCAGCGGACGACCAGCGGTGGCAACAGGCACGTTCACCGCATCGAACACGCCATGCTCGGGACCCGTAAAGCCGCAGGCGATGAGCACCAGCTGCGCCGGCACCTCGTGCTCGGAGCCCGCGATGCGCTCGGGCTTTCCCGCCGACCAGTCCAGATCGACCACGCGCAGACCCGCAGCCGCACCCTTCTTGTCCAACAGCACCTCGAGCGTATCCACGCCCCAGGCACGCATCTCGCCACCCATCGCAGCGATAGCCTCCCGCTGGCCGTAGTCGGTCTTCTTCACATTGGGCCACTGCGGCCAGGGGTTGCTCGCCGCGCGCTTATCGGGCGCAGCCGGCAAGAACTCAAACTGGCGTACGCTGCGCGCCCCTTGGCGCACCGCGGTACCCACGCAGTCGTTTCCAGTATCGCCACCGCCAATGACCACAACGTCCAGCCCGCGCGCGTTCACCGCGGGCTCGCCACCATCGAGCACCGAAACGGTCGAAGCCGTCAGGTAGTCCACGGCGTACACCACGCCGGGCGCATCGATGTTCGCAGCAGAAAGCCCACGCGGGGCACGGGCTCCGGCAGCCACCACAACGGCGTCGAAGCCGTCGAGCTTGGCAGCCACCGCAGGATCGCTCACGTCGGCACCCAGCTCAAACACAATGCCCAGCTCGCGCATGAGCGCCACACGACGCTCGACCACGGACTTCTCGAGCTTCATGTTGGGAATGCCGTACATGAGCAGGCCGCCCGGGCGGTCGTCACGCTCAAACACCGTCACGCGGGCGCCACGACGGGCGAGCTCCCATGCAGCCACCAGACCAGCGGGACCGGAGCCCACCACGGCAACCGAAGGCGCGCCCTCCCCTGCCGGCTCAAAGCGACGCGGACCGCCATGTGCCCACTCATGGTCGCTGATCGCACGCTCGTTGTCATGGATCGTCGTGGGCTGACCATCGACCGAACCCAGGTTGCACGCGGCCTCGCACAGCGCCGGGCACACGCGACTCGTGAACTCGGGCATGGGCGAGGTGAGCGACAGACGCTCGGCAGCCTCGTCCCAGCGGCCGCGGTACACCAGCTCATTCCACTCGGGAATCAGGTTGTGCAGCGGGCAGCCGCTCGGACGCGCCTTGCCAAAGCTCGCACCCATCTGGCAAAACGCCACACCGCACATCATGCAGCGGCTCGCCTGGGCGCGACGTGCGTCGTCATCGAGCTCCACGTACAGTGGATCAAAATCATGGCTGCGCTCCTCCACGGGGCGAAGCTCGTGGGTCACGCGATCGATATCAAGAAAAGCACCGGGCTTACCCATGGCACTTACGCCTCCTTCTTGGTCGAAACAACAGAGCTGGCAGCCACGGACGCAGCGCCCGCAGCACCGTCCGCGACATCAAAGCGAGCGACACCCGCGGCGCTCGCGCGACCGGTCACGATGTCAAACGCCAGCTCCTCGGCCTGCGCATGCGTCTTGCCGGCAGCCTCGCCCGCGGCGACAATCGCCAGCACGCGCTCGTACTCGGTCGGAATGACCTTCACAAAGTGCTTGCTCATCGTCTCAAAGCTGTAGAGCAACTTAATGCCGCGCGGGCTCTGCGTCGCGTCCACGTGCTCCTGGATGAGCTCGCGAATCTGCGCCAGCTCGCCGGCCGTCGGGGCTTTAAGCTCAACGCTCTCGTGGTTCACACGAGCATCGAGCGTGCCATATTGGTCAAAGACGTAGGCCACGCCGCCTGTCATGCCGGCAGCAAAATTCTGCCCGACCTCGCCCAGGATGAGCGCCAAACCGCCCGTCATGTACTCGCAGCCATGGTTGCCGCAGCCCTCGACCACCACGGTGGCACCGGAGTTGCGCACGGCAAAACGCTGTCCAGCAAGACCGTTAATAAAGCCGCGGCCGCTCGTGGCGCCAAAGAACGCCACGTTGCCCACGATGATGTTCTCATCGAACTTGTAGGTCGCATGCGGGTTGGGGCGCACCGACACCTCGCCGCCCGAAAGGCCCTTGCCAAAGTAGTCGTTGGCGTCGCCGCACACGTTGAGCGTAATAATGCCACGCGGAAGGAACGCGCCAAAGCTCTGACCGGCCGAACCATCGCAATCGATGGTAATGGAGCCGGCGGGCAGGCCCTCGGGATGCGCCTTGGTCACCGCGTTGCCCAGGATGGTACCCACGCAGCGGTTAACGTTGGCGATATCGGCGCGGAAACGAATCGGACGCAAGTGTGCACGGGCATCGGCCGTATAAGGCACAAACAGTGTGGAGTCGAGCGTCTTGTCGAGCTCGCTGTCCGCGGCCATCTGCGGCAGGAAGTGGCGACCGTCGGCGCCCGGAATATGGGCACCGAACTCGCAGGTCGCGCTCGCCAGCACAGGCGACAGATCGAGCAGGTTGGCCTTGCGGTTGCCCGGGACCTCGATCTGGCGCAGGCACTCGGGATGGCCGACCATCTCGTCGACGGTGCGGAAGCCCAGGCTCGCCATGACCTCGCGCAGCTGCTCGGCAACAAAGAGCATAAAGTGCTCGACGTGCTCGGGCTTGCCGCGGAAGCCGTGACGCAGGCGGCAGTTTTGCGTGGCGATGCCGGCCGGGCAGGTGTCCTGCTGGCAGTCGCGCTGCATGAGGCAACCCATGGAGATGAGCGGCATAGTCGCAAAGCCAAACTCCTCGGCGCCCAGCAAGCAGGCGACGGCAACATCCGTGCCGTCCATGAGCTTGCCATCGGCCTCGAGCACCACGCGCGAGCGCAGGCCGTTTTGCAGCAGCGTCTGCTGGGCCTCGGCAAGGCCAAGCTCCAGCGGCAGACCTGCATGCCAAATGGAATCGCGCGCCGCGGCACCCGAGCCGCCGTTATGGCCGCTGATCAAAATCTTGTCGGCGGCACCCTTGGCCACGCCGGTAGCGATGGTGCCGACGCCGGCTTCGCTGACCAGCTTGACCGACACGCGCGCACCGGGGTTGGCGTTCTTAAGGTCGAAGATCAGCTCCGCCAGGTCCTCGATGGAGTAGATGTCGTGGTGCGGCGGAGGCGAGATCAGGCCGATGCCGGGCGTAGACTGACGGACCTCGGCGATCCAGGGATAGACCTTCTTGCCGGGCAAGTGGCCGCCCTCGCCGGGCTTAGCGCCCTGGGCCATCTTAATCTGAATCTCGAAGGCGCTGCACAGGTAGCGGCTCGTCACGCCAAAGCGCGCACTTGCCACCTGCTTGATCGCAGAGTTCTTGGAGTCACCGTTGGCCAGCGGCGTTTCGCGACGCGGATCCTCACCGCCCTCGCCGGAGTTGGAACGGCCGTGCAGGCGGTTCATGGCGATGGCCATGCACTCGTGTGCCTCTTTGCTGATGGAGCCGTACGACATGGCACCGGTGTTAAAGCGGCGAACGATATTGAGTGCAGGCTCCACCTCGTCGAGTGCCACCGGGGTGCGGCCGCTGGCATCAAAGTCCAGCAGGTCACGCAGACGCACGGCGCGGCCGGTGCGGTGCAGGCGGGCGCTGTACTCCTTAAAGGTGTCGTAGCTATCCTCGCGGCAGGCGGTCTGCAGCAAGTAGACGGTCTGCGGATCGATGAGGTGATCCTCGCCGCCGAGCGGGCGCCACTTGGTCAGACCCAGCGTGGGCAGCTGATCGGGAGCCGGGCTCTTAAGGATAGCGAGCGCGGCGTCGTAGCGCTCATTCTGCTCGCGCTCGACGTCCTCGACACCCATACCGCCCACACGGCTCACCGTGCCGGCGAAGTACGCGTTGACGAACGCCGGCGTAAAGCCCACGGCCTCGAAGATCTGCGCGGAGTGGTAGCTCTGCACCGTGGAGATGCCCATCTTGGACATGATGGAGACGATGCCGGCGGTCGCAGCCTTGTTGTAGTTGGCGATGCCCTGCTCGCCCGTCACGTCCAGGTCGCCGCGTGCCGCCAGATTGCGGATGCACGCATGCGCGCTGTACGGATAGATGCCGCTCGCGGAGTAGCCCACCAGCGCCGCAAAGTCGTGCGGGGACACGGCGTCGCCACACTCCACCACGATGTCGGCAAAGGTACGCACGCCGGCGCGGATCAGGTGGTTGTGCACGCAGCCCACGGCGAGCAGCGACGGCACGGGCACCTCGCCCGCAGCGGCACGATCGCTCAACACCACGATGTTCACGCCGTCGCGGACCGCAGCCTCAACATCCTCGGCAAGCTGCTTGAGCGCAGCCTGCAGCGCGCCCTTGCCGGCATCGCGGCGGTAGACAGCACGGAAACGGCGGGTCTTAAAGCCCACGCGGTCGATGGCGCAAATGCAGTCGAACTCCTCCTCGCTCAGCAGCGGACGCTCCAGGCGCACCAGCTGACAAGCCGTGCGGGAGTCCTCGAGCAGGTTGCCGTGGTTGCCCAGGTAGAGCGTGGTCGAGGTGACCATATGCTCGCGAAGGGCGTCGATGGGTGGGTTCGTGACCTGAGCGAACAGCTGATAGAAGTAGTCGAAGAACGAACGCGTCTTCTTGGACAGGCAGGCCAGCGGCGCGTCGATGCCCATCGAGGCGAGCGGGGCCTTGCCCTGCTGGGCCATGGGACGCACGACCTCGTCAACATCATCCCAGTGATACCCGAGCTTAGCCATGCGCACGGCGGCGGGCACCTCGGCGTCCTCGGCGGGCGTTGCCGCGGCAGGCCTATCAAGCGCGTCGACGGTCAGCGTCTCCTCGGCAATCCAATCACGGTAGGGCTTTTCCTTGGCGTAACGGGCGCGCAGCTCGTCGTTGTAGATGACGCGGCCGCGGGCAAAGTCGACCTCGAGCATCTGGCCCGGCCCCAGGCAGCCGCTCGTCAGGATGTTCTCGGGGCTTACCTCGATGGTGCCCACCTCGCTTGCCAGCATAAAGCGGCCGTCGCGCGTCACGTAGTAACGAGCCGGGCGCAGGCCGTTGCGGTCGAGGGCGGCGCCCAGCGTGCGACCGTCGGTAAAGGCGATGGCCGCCGGGCCATCCCACGGCTCCATGAGCATGGACTGGTAAGCGTCGTAGGCGCGGCGCTCCTCACTCAGGCTATCGTTGTGGTCCCACGGCTCGGGCAGCAACATGGACGCGGCACGCGTAAGCGGGCGACCGTTCATAACCAAAAACTCAAGCACATTGTCCAGAATCGCGGAGTCGGAACCCTCGCGGTTGATGATGGGCATCACGCGCTCAAGATCGTGCTGCAGCACGGGGCTGTACAGGTTGGGTTCGCGGGCGCGGATCCAGTTGACGTTGCCCTTGAGGGTGTTGATCTCGCCGTTGTGAATGATAAAGCGGTTAGGATGCGCGCGCTCCCAACTGGGCGTGGTGTTGGTGGAGTAGCGCGAGTGTACGAGCGCCACGGCCGTCTTGACGGCGGCGTCGTTGAGGTCGATGAAGAAGCGGCGCATCTGCGTGGCGACCAGCATGCCCTTGTACACGATAGTACGCGAGCTCATGGAGCACACATAGAAGATCTTGTCGCGCAGGGCAAACTCGGCGTCGGCCTTCTTTTCGATGGTGCGGCGGCACACGTACAGGCGGCGCTCGAAGGCATCGCCGGCGGGCGTGTCGTCCGGACGGCCCAGGAAAGCCTGCAAGATAGTAGGCATGCAGGCGCGGGCTGTCTCACCCAGGTCGTGCGGGTCGACCGGCACCTCACGCCAAAAGAGCAGCGGCACGCCGGCCTCGGCGCAGCCCTCCTCAAACGCGCGACGGGCATCCTCTACGCCCTTGTCGTCCTGCGGGAAGAACAACATGGCCACGCCATAGTCGCCCTCTGCCGGCAGAATCTGGCCGCACTTTTGAGCCTCTTTACGGAAAAAGTGATGCGGAACCTGGAACAGGATGCCGGCGCCGTCGCCGGTGTTCTTCTCGAGTCCCGTACCGCCGCGGTGCTCCAAGTTGACCAGAATGGACAGCGCGTCGTCCAGAATCTGGTGATGGCGCTCACCATTGATATCGGCAAGCGCGCCGATGCCGCATGCATCGTGGTCGAATTCGGGGCGATAAAGGCCCTGCTGCTGAGCGGAATCTGCCTGCATCGCGATCCTCCCCTAGGTGTTAGACAGTCAGTTGGCTAGGCATACTAGGAGCATCGCCGGCCCGTTGTGTTTCCCACCCGTTTCGAAACAATCGCGTAACGCGCTCCCTACGAGTGGACACCGCCGACCTCAAGGACGGCAACAAGGGCCCCAAGTTCGGCCTGTAAGCTCACCGCTTCAAACATCTCGATCTGTAACAGGAAGACCCAATTTCGACGACTAACTGTTACAGATTGAGATCTTCTGCAGGACAGTTTTGGTTTGTCTCAATCTGTAACATGAAGGGCCGGTTTTTGCAGCTAACTGTTACAAATCGAGATTTTCCATAGGACCATTTCTTCCTGTCTTGATCTGTAACACCTAGGCCCAATTTCCATCCCTTGTTGTTACAGATCGAGACATTTCGGCAGCCCCTCTTTCACCATCCTATTCAAATACAACAATTTTGTTAGTCTCGGTTAACCTTTAAGCCTAAAACGGGTACCCTTTACGGCGTCAAACAAACGGCACGCAGGAGTGCACCATGCTCAACCATCTCAAACAACACTTTGGTTCCCGGCGCACCGGTGGTCACGGAGGCCTAGACATTGCGCGGCATATCGGCCCCGGGTTGCTCGTCACCGTCGGCTTTATCGACCCGGGCAACTGGGCCTCCAATATGGCCGCGGGCTCGCAGTTTGGCTACGCGCTGCTGTGGATCGTCACGCTGTCCACGATCATGCTCATCGTGCTGCAGCACAACGCGGCGCACTTGGGCATCGCCACGGGCATGTGTCTTGCCGAGGCCACGACGCGCCACCTGCCCCGCCTCGTCGGGCGTGCGATACTCGGCAGCGCGTATCTAGCCACGGTCGCCACCGCCATGGCCGAAGTCCTGGGCGGTGCGATCGCGCTCCAGATGCTCTTTGGACTGCCCGTGCGCGCCGGCTGCGTCATCGTGGCCGCGGCATCGATGGCAATGCTCATGACGAACTCCTACAAGCGTGCCGAGCGCTGGATCATCGCCTTCGTCGGCGTGGTAGGACTCTCGTTTTTGGCCGAGCTTGCGCTAGTCAAGGTCGACTGGCCGCAAGCCACCGCAAGCTGGATCACGCCCAGTATGCCCACTGGCTCTGCCGCGATTATCGTGAGTGTCCTGGGTGCGGTCGTTATGCCCCACAACCTTTTTCTGCACTCCGAGGTCATCCAATCCATGCACTTCGAAGGCCAAGGCGAGCAAGTTATCGAGGAACGTCTGCGCTACGAGCTCTTCGACACGCTCTTTTCGATGGGCGTGGGCTGGGCAATCAACTCGGCCATGGTCATCCTGGCCGCAACGACCTTCTTTGCGCACAGCATTGTCGTAGACGACCTCGCCGTCGCAGCGGCCACGCTCTCCCCCATCTTGGGCCCGGCGAGCTCGACCATCTTTGCGGTAGCGCTGCTGTTCGCGGGACTATCGAGCAGCGTGACAGCGGGCATGGCGGCGGGAACCATCACCGCGGGCATGTTCGACGAGGACTACGACATCCACGACCGACATTCCTCGATCGGGGTAGCGGCCTGTTTCGCCGGCGCAGTGGCGGCGTGTCTGGTCATCCCAAATCCTTTTGAAGGTCTCATCTGGAGTCAGGCACTGCTGTCGCTTCAGCTGCCGATTACGGTCTTTGTGCTCATACGGCTCACCAGCTCAGCCCGCGTTATGGGCAAATACGCCAACTCGCGCCCGCTCAACGCGCTGCTCGTAGGGATCGGCGTCATCGTGACGATTCTCGACATCGTGCTGCTAACGGGGATGTAATTGGGATGGCGTGACTGTCCAGATATAACGTCTTAATCTGTAACACGTGAGACCGTTTTAAACCGTCAGATAAATCAAAAGGGTCCCGGCCGAGAATTCGACCGGGACCCTTGGACAGAGCTATGTTCGGCTTTCGCCGTGTGCCTGCGAGTTACTCCTCGACGAGCTCAAACTGATCGGGACCGACGCCGCACACCGGGCACACGTAGTCCTCGGGCAGCTCGGGCGTGTCGACCTCAACCTCGTAACCGCAAACGGTGCACACGAACTTATACGTCTTCTTCTCCTCAGCCATGATGCTCTCCTCTCGAACGTGACTGCTGGTGTACTTACTTATTAGTATATATTCTCAATAATATAATGCAAGTATTTTTAGAACATTTCTAGCCTTGATACGACGAAGCCTTGGGCGGCGTCTTGCCCTTTAACACCTTGTGGTAGTAGTCATAGGTCAGCGGGGCCTCGCCGCTCAGACGCTCGGCATCTTCGACCTCACCGATAAAGAGCAGGTGCGTGCCCACATCCACGGCATCAATCAGACGGCAGCTAAACAGCGCCGCCGCGTGCTCGGGCACATAGGGCATGCCCAGCGCGGTCTCGTGGGTTTCGTACTTGGCAAACTTGTCGTAATCGCTGCTGGTGCGGAAGCCAAAGTTGCCGATATAGAGCATGTCGGCGGTCTGGTCAATCACGGTCAGCGCAAAAGCCTTAGCCGATGCGATTACGCCGGACGTGACATTTTCCTTGTTCACGGCAACCGAGATGCGCGCCGGGGCGGATGTCACCTGCACCGCTGTGTTGATAACGCAGCCGGCACGCAGCCCGTCGGCCGCGGCACTCACCACATACAGGCCGCTCGGCATGGTAAAGAACGCAGTTTTGTCCATAACGATCACTCCCCTAGCTCGGGTTGGAACCTCATGAATGTATGTACCCACAAAAAAGGCGGCACCCATAACGGACGCCGCCTTTGAGACATATGTGTCAGAACAGTAAGAAAGATGAGACGCCCGCAGTTGCGGTGAAATAGGGACTGAATAGCCCCTCAAACAGGCAAAACAGTCCGTATTCCACCGCAACTTATACAGAGTGCCTAGCGGTTGCGTTCCTTAAGGGCGCGGTCGATCTCGCGTTGGACATCACGCTTGGCCATGTCCTCGCGCTTGTCGTAGAGCTTCTTGCCGCGACCCAGACCCAGCAGCAGCTTTACGCGGCCGTCGGTATTAAAGTAGAGTTCCAACGGAACCAGCGCATAACCACGGTTGCGAAGTTTGCCGTCAAGAAAGTCGATCTCCTTGCGGTGCAGCAGCAGACGACGCCGACGATCGGGATCGCGATTCCACACGCCACCATGGCTATAAGGGTGGATATGCAGTCCGACGAGCCAGCACTCGCCGCCACGAATCAGCGCAAAAGTGTCAGTGATCTGACAGGCGCGCTCGCGAATCGACTTGACCTCGGTGCCGCTCAGCTCAATACCGCACTCAAACGTCTCATCGATAAAGTACTCGTGATGTGCCGAGCGATTCTTGGAAATGAGTTTGCGCTCGCGCTTACTGGGCATCGCCGGCCTCCTTGGCTCCATCGGCGTTTGAGCCCGCAGCCTCACGCTTTGCCTTGCGCTCGGCATTGAGCTCGGCATCGCTCTCGCGCACCAGTTTGATAATCGCCGCGCAGGCCTCCTCGCCCACCAAGTCGCGAGCACGCACCGTCAGGCGCGTCGCCTCCTGCTTGTCGCCGTCGCTTGCAGCATCGGTCGCGCACATAATCAGGCAGATGGCAATCTCGGCCGAAGGCGAGGTCGGCACGCCTTGCAGGGCCAGTTCACCCATCACGTGGTCGTCGCTCTCATCAGCGGCATCCGGATAGGTGGTATGGATCTTGTTGAGCAGGCGCGTCGTATGCGCATCGTTGGGCGCCAGGCGCAGCGCCAGACGCGCGCAGCCCACGGCAGCCGAAACGTTCTCGGTCTCGGGCTCCAAGAAGTACTGACCTAGATTGGCGTAAGCGCGGGCGGCGCACTTGCCATCGCTTGCACGCTCCAGCACCGAGAACGAGAGCGATGCCCATTCCTGCTTGTCCTCGAGTGCGCGGAACAGCTCGGCCAAATCCAAGCGATAGTTGCAGTTCATGGGGTCCCAACGCACAGCCTGCATCAGGGCATTACGAGCGCTCACATAATCCTGCTGGCGAATGTAGGCAAACGCCATGTCAGAGTACAGGCGGTCAAACGGCACCTCGACCTGCACGAGCTCGCGCGGATCCTTCTCCACGCGGCGATAGGCCAAGCGCTCAAACTTGCTATCGAAGCTAAAGTATTGACGCTTCTCCTCCGTCTTGCACTCAGCGTCGATATACTCCTCGGCGAGCTCCACCAGACGCTCCAGCAGCGGCGTCGCCGTAGCCAGGTCGCCCTGCGCCAGATAGTTCTCGGCATACGTGATGTCTTGCAAGCTGATGGGCAGATCCATGGCTACTCCTCGATCTGAGCGAAACACGGCAGGCGCCGTATATACGGTCAATACACAAAACCCGGGTCTCTTACGAGGCCCGGGCGTTCAATTTTGGTAGCCCGTACCAGATTCGAACTGGTGATCTCCGCCTTGAGAGGGCGGCGTCCTAAACCGCTAGACGAACGGGCCATATGTAGCAAATGCAATGGCTGGGATGGAGGGAGTCGAACCCCCATTGACGGAACCAGAATCCGCTGTCCTGCCATTAGACGACATCCCAATGACTGCATCGCTGCGCTCGGCTGTGCCTTTGCGCAAGAAAGAAATATACGGGAAGTCTCGCCGTGACGCAAGCCCCAATTTTGACTTTTTTGAAATTCAGTCAAATACGGCCAACACGTGAAGGACCTGTGAAGCACCAGCGACACGTACGGCGCCAAAGCCCGTAAAACATCCCACATCTACCGCTGGTAGATTACAACAATGCAGCACTCACGGCTGATGGCACAATCGAACCGTCATCATTGCACGGATATCGAGGCACCATGGACGAAGAGCTTGATTACCTATGGGAGACCCTGGGCCTCGAGATCACTGCTGACCTTTGGCCCGAACGGGACAAAATTCATCCCACACTGCGCCCCGCCATCACGGTGATGCAGGCAAAATACCGCCGTGCATCCTTTTTGATCATGCGGGTGTCATGGCACGCGGGACTCCCCGACCTTAAGCGAATCCAGGCAAGCCTCGTCGAGCTGTCCGGTATGCCGACCGTCATATCCGAGGCGCACCTGGAGCAGCGCCAGCGCGAGCGACTGCAACAGCAGCGGATTCCCTTTATCTGCCCCGGCGTTCAGGCATATCTGCCCTTTATGGACGAGGAGTACTGGAGCGGCAAGCCCAACAAGCACGTAAAGGTCTACGATCCGCACGAATGGGCACAGCTTGAGGATTAGCGCATATGCCCGCCAGCCGGGATAGTGCGCATGCCCGCCAACCGGAAAGCTCATCCCGGAATTTACGTCCAGAACGGGACGCGCTTTCCCCTAGAGGCCCCAAACGGAAACCGTATCCCAGATTTCGCGCTCAAACTGGGATACGGTTTCCGCTAGCCCCTTCAACCGGAAACTGCGTCCCGGAATCCGAGCTCAAAACGGGTCGCACTTTCCGCAGCCGCTACAGCAACGCCTCGGCCCAAGCCGCTTCCCTAAAGCCGGGAATCGCAAAGTCGTCGCCCACCAGCAGCGGACGCTTGACCAGCATGCCGTCGGTCGCCAGCAGCTCGTAGCACTCCTGATCCGTCATGCCCGCATCCAGACGCGCCTTCAGGCCCAGCTCTCGATATTTCATGCCCGACGAATTAAAGAAGCGCCGCACCGGCAGCCCCGAACGAGCAATCCAGGTCGCAAGCTCATCAGCCGTGGGATTGTCCAAAACGAAATCGCGATCGATATACTCTACCCCATGTTCGTCCAGCCATGCCTTGGCCTTCTTGCAGGTCGAGCACTTGGGATATTCAACAAACAATACCGCCATGGGATTTCCTTTCTTAGAGAAAACAGGTGTCTGGAAAACTGCACATCGACGACCACTCGCGATTGCAGCCGTTATTGTAGTCAATGTCGAAGCATAGGCAGTCGCGATGTCTCGTCTTAAGGCTAGCGCCTCGCATGGGCGCCGATCGGCCGAGTCGCATGGCGCACCAACGCCGCTGCCAGCAATACCAACAGCATGGCGGTGACATAGCCCGCAGCATCGAATCCTAAATCGATAACGTCGAAATGCCTGCCGGGAACAAAGATCTTATGCACCTGGTCGCCAACGGAGCAGGCAGCGCAAAAGAGAAACACAGGCACGCAACGGGAACACACACTCCATGGACGCCTGGAAAAGCAGACCACGATCACCGAGGCGAACAATCCGACGAAGAAAAACTCTACGGTATGGGCGACGCGACGGACGTTTGTGCCCACCCACATGCGAATGGAAGCAAGTCGGCCAGACCGGACATTCGAGGCAGCCGAATCGGTGCCCCCAGTCATTCCGTTCTCCGCCTGAGCTTCACCCGTGGCATCGACAGCCTGAACGCTCGCAGCCTGACCCTCCACCACGAGCGCGGTGGACTCGCTCAGCAACGACGTCTGCACTGCGTTTTGCTCCGTCAGCACCCAGATGCCCGCCAGCGTTGCGGCGAACAGAGCGATCGCGGTCCACCCGATTATTATCTTCATGTGCGCCAAAGGCCAACCTCCGTCTTTTTAAATATGAGCGAGTGTAGCCCCAAATGACATCGTCACCGTATCAAAATTTGAATCGCAACAGGAAGCGACAAAGCGACGCAAACCCCTACCCCGCCTCGCGCATCCAGCGATCGAACGTCCCCACGCACACGCCCAGGCACTTTGCTGCCTGGCTGCGGGTAATATCGCCCGCCTCATAGCTATCGCGCACCAGCTCAAACTGAGGAGGGCACGGCTTGCGAGGTCGACCGAAACGGACCCCTCGCGCCCGCGCCGCTGCAATTCCCTCCGCCTGGCGCCGATGGATATTCTCGCGCTCCACCTGCGCCACGTAGCTCAGCAGTTGCAGCACAATATCGGCAATCAGGGCGTTGGTCACATCCGGCGCGCCGCTGGCCCTGGCGCGCGTGTCAAGCAATGGCATGTCCAACACCACAATGGCAACCCCGAGCTCCTTGGTAATGCGTCGCCATTCCTCAAGAATCTCGGAGTAATTACGGCCAAGTCGGTCGATAGAAAGCACCACCAGCACGTCCCCGTCTCCCAGGACGTGTAGCAGCTCGCGATAATGCGGCCGATCGAAGTCCTTGCCGCTCGCATGGTCGGCATAAATATTCGCCGAGCCCACACCATAGGCGCCCAGCGCATCCAGCTGCCGATTAAGATTTTGATCGCGCGAACTCACCCGCGCATAACCGTACACCGTCGCCATCTCATCCCCGCTTTCTTGTAAACCTGCCAAAAAGGGACAGGTTTATTTTGGTAGGTTTTACCTCCCAAATAGCAGGCAAGCGGGCAGCCAGGCAGACGGTAAGGTGGCCACAATTCAAATGCGGAGGGCGGTCCCGAAAGGCCGCCCTCCGCTCCTCCACCATGAGTCGGGATTTGGCTAATGGATAAGCTTAAAGTCCAAGTGTCCACGCGTGGTATTGACGCGCGAGACCTCGATAATCACGCGCTGCCCCAGCTCGTAACGGGTGCCCGTGTCGGCGCCCGTCAGCGTAAGCGCGTCCTCGTCGAACTCGAACCACTCGTTGCCCAGGCTCTTGATCGAAACCAAGCCTTCGACCTGCGTCAGGTCCAAGCGCACAAAGAGGCCCATGTTGCTAACCCACGAGACGGTTCCGGCATAGCGCTCGCCCAGACGGTCCTCATAGTACTGGGCAATCTTGATCTTTTGCGTCGCATGGCTGGCGGCATCTGCCGCGCGCTCGGCATCGCTACATGCGCGGCAGATCTGCGGCAGAATGCGCGGCAGCGACTCGCGCCCCTTGCCGATCAGCCGCGGCGTACGGACCAAGGCGTCCTTGCCGCCGAGCTGCTCATAGGCCAACTGCAGTTTGAGCACGCGGTGCACCACCAGATCGGGGTAGCGACGGATGGGACTCGTAAAGTGACAGTAGCACGGCGCGGCGAGCGCAAAGTGGCCCTCGTTGCGCGGCTTGTACAGCGCGCGCTGCATGCTGCGCAGAAGCAGCGTGTTGACGAGCGGTGCGTTGGCCGTACCGGCGGCAGCATCAACTGCAGCCTGCAGCTCATCGGGGCTCCCCAGGGCAATACCGGCAGCACGGCGATCGTCGATGATGCCTAGCTGCGCCAGCGCAACGGCAGCACCGTGCAGGCTATCGGGGCTCGGATCCTCATGCACACGATAGCAGGCCTCGATATCACGGTCTGCCAGCCACTCTGCAACGCACTCGTTGGCGAGCAGCATGGCTTCCTCGATAAGCGACGTGGCACACGAACGCTCACGCGCCACAATCTGCACGGGCACTCCGTCCTCATCCAATAGAGCGCGAATCTCGGCTGTGTCAAAATCGACTGAGCCGCGGGCGCGACGAATACGACGGCGAAGTTCGGCGAGTTCGTTAGCGGCGACAAGGAAATCGCCGAGGTCGATGTTGTAGCCGCGGGCGGCCTCCTCGCACGCAAGACCGCGCTCAAGCGCTTCCTCGCGCGAGGTCTCGGCAGCCGCAACATCCTCGGCTGCACCCTCCAGCACCGAATACTCAACCGCGCCGGCACGCACCAGCAGCGCCTCGGCGCCGTCATAGTCCATACGCACACGCGAGCGAATCACGCTGGGATACGGATCGTAATGCCGCACGCGACCCTGCGCATTGAGCTCGATATCGACGGTAAACGCAAGACGGTCCTCGTCAGGGCGAAGCGAGCACAGGTCATTGGACAGGCGTTCGGGCAGCATGGGAAGCACGCGATCGGCCAGATACACCGATGTCGTACGATGGCGAGCCTCAAGATCGATATGCCCGTCCCAAGCCACATAGTGTGAAACGTCGGCGATATGCACACCCAGCTTGTAGCCACCCTCGGGCGTGCGCTCCAACGAAATGGCATCGTCAAAGTCGCGCGCATCGACCGGGTCGATCGTGATGACAAAGCGGTCGCGCAGATCGCGGCGGAGCGGGTCCTTAAGCGCCGCGGACACATCGAGCGAAAGCCCCTCGGCCTCGTCCAGCGCGGCCTCGGGATAGCTATCGGTATAGCCGTAACGCGCCATCACATATTGAACGCCCAAATCGGGCGCGTCATCTCCGCCAATGCGGCGTTCGATCGTCACGGTACCCGATTCCAGGCGCGTCGGGTAGGTCAAAATGCGCGCGACAACGGCATCACCCGGGTGAACGCCCAGACGATCCGCCGAGGTATCCTCGGGCAGAATGAAGAAGTCGGCCTTCAAACGCGAATCGAGCGGCTCAATCACACCGAGCGGACCGGCGGTCTGGTACGTACCCACTACGCTTATGGCTGCGCGCTCAACCACACCCTCGATCACGGCGCGCCGCTCACCGTGCGGGCTGTTCTTAATGCTCACGGCAACGGTATCACCGTCCATGATCTCACGCTTGCCGCGACCCATGACCTTGTAGTCGCCATTCTCGGTTATGACATAGGCACTGTGCTCATGGAGCTGCACGCGCCCGGTCAGGCTCGGACGGCGTTCGCTGCGCACCGGCCCGCGCTTATTGCGAGCTCCACGCTTATGCTTGTTATTGCGCCCCATGGCGCCTCCTAACTATCGATTGCCGACTCCAAAGAGTCTACCCAAATGATTCGCCATCCTGCCATCCCCTAGGGATCAAAAAACGGGCCGCCCCATAAGAGACGACCCGTTGGAAGGGATGAATTCCAGGCATGCCTACACGCGCAGGTAGCGGCGCATGGCGATGGCAGAACCAAAGAGACCGATAATCACGCCGACCAGAATCAGCGCAGCATAGGTCACCAGGTAGTACTGCATCGGCAGGGCAAACGACATCCAGCCGATGCTCTCCTGCAGACGCGGGATCATCAGATTGCGCAGCAGCTCCAGAACGCCGATGGAAAGCAGCGAGCCCAAAATGGCCTGCAGCACGCCCTCGGTGATAAACGGGCCACGAATGAAGCCGTTGCTGGCGCCGACCAGACGCATAATCGCAATCTCACGACGACGCGCCGTGATGGACAGGCGAATCGTGTTGTTGATGAAGATGAATGCGATAAAGGTCAGAAGACCAACGAGCACCACGGCGGCGATGCGGATGTAGTTGGTCACCTGGAACAGGCGGCTCACTTCCTCCTGGCCGTACAGCACGCTCGCGTTGACGTCGCCGTCATCCGCGATCTTCTGGAAATCGGTATCCTTCTTGAGCTTCTTTGCCGTGCTCTCGACCTTGGACGGATCGTCCATCTCAATAGCGAAGGAAGCCGGCAGCGGGTTCTGGCCATCGAGCGCGCTCATGGTGGCGTCGGCGTTGCCCGACATCTTGCTCGTATACTCGGCCAGCGCGTCGTCCTTGTCCTTATAGGTCACGGACTTGACGTTATTCCACGTCTTAAGCTCGGCCTCAAAAGCCTGAACATCGGCCTGATCGGCGTCATCACTAATGAACGCGTTGATGACAACCTGATCCTCGACGGTGCCGATCACGGAGTTCAGCATCGCAGAGCCCATGATGAACAGGCCGATGATAAACAGCGAAAGGAAGATCGTGATGACGGCGCCGAGCGAGGTAGTCCAGTTACGGAAGAAGTGGCTGATTGCCTCTTTGAAGGAGTAGCCCACGTTAGTTGGTGCCATAGTTGCCGTAACCTCCCCTCTCCTGGTCGCGGATGACGTGGCCGCCCTCGAGGGCGATCACGCGACGGTGCATGCTATCGACCATCTCGCGGTCGTGCGTGGCGACGATCACGGTGGTGCCGGTGCGGTTAATACGCTCAAGCAGCTTCATGATGCCCAGCGAGATCGCCGGGTCGAGGTTGCCCGTGGGCTCGTCGCAGATCAGCAGCGGCGGACGGTTGACCATAGCACGGGCGACGGCAACGCGCTGCTGCTCGCCACCGGAAAGCTGGTCGGGCAGCGAGTCCATCTGATCGGCCAGACCGACCAGACGCAGCACCTCGGGCACCTGGCTGCGAATGACGCCCTTGGGCTTGCCGATGCACTGCAGGGCAAACGCCACGTTTTCGTAGGCGGTCTTTTGCGGCAGAAGCTTAAAGTCCTGGAACACGGCGCCAATCTGGCGGCGCAGGAACGGAACCTTACGGTTCTTGATCTTCATGAGGTCCTGACCGGCAACCAGGATGCGGCCGCTCGTCGGCTTGACGTCGCGGTTGAGCGTCGACAGCAGCGTGGTCTTACCCGAGCCGGAGTGACCGACCAGGAAGACGAACTCGCCCGGATAGATCTCGATGTTGATGTCGTCGAGTGCAGGCTTGTTAGGCTGTGCCGGATAGATCTTGGTGACATGCTCCATAAGGATGACGGGCTCGACACCGGCCTGCTTGGCCATCTTCTTGCGGCTGGCCTGCGGATCGATGGGCGCAAACACCGACGTGAAATCGGGGTTGTTGAGCGCGTTATCGAGGCTTGCGACCTCGGCTGCCTGATCGCTCTCGACCACCGGGGCAGCAGGCTGCGTGGGGTCGGGAATAGCGGCAAAGAGACCGGACTGCGCAGGCTGAGGAGCCGGCGTCGCAGGGGCCAAGGGGTCGGGAATGCCGGCCATGGTAGGCTGCGGCGTGGCGGCACCAGCCTGAGGCTGCTCCACGCGAGCGGTCACGGCCTGAACGGGCTCAAAACCCGCCGTGCCGGAAAGCGCGACATCGCTGGTTGGATTGTAGGCAAAGGGATCGGATGCCGGCTGTGCCTGATCTGCCGGCTGAGCGGGGGCCTGAGCAACAGGCTGGCCCTCTGAATCCGGAGTGGCGAAACGACTGCCCTGGACGCCTGCCTGCGTCTTGGGGGCATCATCGCCCGCACCGGAGGTACGGAAGTGGTTACCCACTGGTGCTCCTTATCGTCGTGCGTTTAAACTACATGAGCGCTTTGTATTTTAGCAGCATTAGCTTTGCTGCACATAAGAAGCATGGCGTGCTTAGGGATCCCGTCGGCCGGACACAGGGTTACTCTCCAAATCTTTCCGCAGGACGGAAGGATCCCGCCGCGCGAAGCGCACGGCGGGAT
>CAUEUQ010000027.1:0-22323 GCA_959021215.1 uncultured Collinsella sp.
CGCCCTTGAAGTTGAACGTCAGATTGTCCAAATGCGGCCCGCGCAGCGTCGAGCCATTACGCGGTTCGTAGAACCGCGTAACAAGTTAGTACATCTTTGCGCCGGCGGGGATGGAGGCGTCGAGCTGGATCAGGTTGAGGCGCTCCTCACCATCCTCCTCGTGGATGGCACTGATGAGCATGCCGCAGCTGGGGATGCCCATCATCTTGCGCGGAGGCAGGTTGGTGATGGCGAGCAAGGTCTTGCCGACCAGGTCCTCGGGCTCGTAATAAGCGTGAATACCGGAGAGGATGGTGCGGTCGGTACCGGTACCGTCGTCGAGCGTAAAGTTCAGCAGCTTCTTGGACTTCTTGACGGCCTCGCATGCCTTGACCTTCACAGTGCGGAAGTCGCTCTTGGAGAAGGTATCAAAGTCGACGAACTCCTCAAACAGCGGCTCAACGGCGATCTTGGAGTAATCGAGCGTGGGCTTAAGCGACTTAACGAACGGGCTCGCGGCGTTGCCGGCCTCGGCAGCCTTGGCGGCAGCGGCACCGGACTGGAAACCCTTCTCGGGCTTCATGTGCGGGAACAGCAGCACGTCGCGGATAGAAGCCTGGTTGGTAAGCAGCATGACCACGCGGTCGATACCAATGCCAATGCCGCCCGCGGGAGGCATACCGTACTCGAGGGCGCGCACGTAGTCCTCGTCGTACTCCATGGCCTCGTCGTCACCGCCGGCCTTCTCGGCCATCTGAGCGGCAAAGCGCTCGGCCTGGTCGACCGGGTCGTTGAGCTCGGAGAACGCGTTGGCGTACTCGTGACCGGCAATAACCAGCTCAAAGCGGTGCGTCAGGCGCGGGTCGTCCTCAAAGCGCTTGGCAAGCGGGCTGACCTCGATGGGGTAATCGCACACGAACGTCGGGTTGACGATGGTGTCCTCGCCCAGCTCATCGTAAATCTCGGCGATGATCTTGCCAGCAGTCCACTCGGGCTTGATCTCCAGGCCCTTCTCGCGCGCGGCGGCAGCAAGCTCCTCGACCGGCGTGTCGATGGTGACCTGCTTGCCGAGCACGTCGGAGACGATGTCGGTCATGGGACGGCTGGCCCACTCACCAGAAAGGTCGATGGTCTGGCCCTGGTACTCGATGACCTCGGGGTTGCCGATGGCCTTGTTGGCAGCCTTGATGACACCTTGGGCGAGTGCCTTCATGCCCTCAAGGTCGGAGAAGGCACGGTAGGCCTCCATCGTGGTGAACTCGGGGTTGTGGGTAAGGTCCATGCCCTCGTTACGGAAGATGCGGCCGATCTCGAACACGCGCTCAAAACCACCGACGATGCAGCGCTTGAGGTGCAGCTCGGTGGCAATACGCAGGTAGCACTCCTGATCGAGCGCGTTGAAGTGGGTAATGAACGGCTTGGCAGTAGCGCCGCCTTGGATGGTCTGCAGAATGGGGGTCTCGACCTCCATGTAGCCGTCGGACTCCATAAAGCGACGGAAGGTGGAGAGAATCTGCGAACGCTTACGGAAGGTCTCGCGAACGTCGTCGTTGGCGATCAGGTCGACATAGCGCTGGCGATAGCGGGTCTCCTTATCGGAAAGACCGTGGAACTTCTCGGGCAGCGGACGAACGGCCTTGGCAAGCAGGGTCGCGCTCTTAGGGGCAACGGAAAGCTGGCCACGCTGGGTGCGCACGACCACGCCGGTCACGCCCAGGATGTCGCCCAGGTCGAGGGCCTTGAGCGTACTCCAGGCAGCCTCGTCCATGTCGTTGATGCGGCAGAACAGCTGAATCTCGGCAGTCGCATCGCGCACGACGATGAACATGATCTTGCCCTGACCGCGCTTGGCGACCACACGGCCGGCGATCTTCACGACGTCCTCGGTGTCCTCGCCATCGGCAAGATCGGCGTACTTAGTCTCGATATCGGCGACGTAGTCCTCAAGCTCAGAGTGCTCGGGATAGGGGTTCTGGCCCGCCTCGAACAGGGCGGCGCGCTTGGCCAGGCGGGTGGCGCGCTCGTCGTTGAGCGTCGATGCCTGATCGGCGGCGTTCTGGTTCTCTGCCATAAGTTAGCTCCTCAAACTAAAACGCTCCCCAGGATTCGGTCCCAGGGAGCGAAAACATACCTTTACGCGGGACCGTGGTCTAGCGTGCGATCTTGGCGATGGTGTAGACGCGAGTCTTGCCGGAAGGCGTAACGACCTCGACGGAGTCGCCCTCGCCGTGACCGATGATGGCGTGGCCGACCGGAGACTCGTTGGAGATCTTGTGCTCGAGCGAGTTGGTCTCGGTGGTACCGACGAGCGTGACTTCCATGACCTCGCCGTTGGGATCAATCAGCGAAACGGTGGAACCGATGGAGACGGTCAGGTCGCCCGTGGTGGCAGCAACCTGAGCGTTGGCGAGGATGGCCTGGATCTCGGCAATACGAGCGGCGTTCTGGGCCTGCTTGTCCTTAGCGGCGTCGTACTCGGAGTTCTCCGAAAGGTCGCCGAACGCGCGGGCTTCCTTGATGTCCTCGACGATCTCCTTGGCGTAATCGCCCTCACGCCAAGCGAGCTCCTCGACGAGCTTCTGGCGGCCCTCAGCGGTCAGTACGATCTGGCTTGCGTCCATACGGATATCTCCCCAACTCTGATCAAACAATCAACTGTCAACAAAACGAAAAAGACCGGCTAGCCTGCGGGCAAGCCGGTCAGGTGCTCACCCCAAAGGGATGGGACTACTCTGCGTCCGCGTCGCTGTCCTCTGCCTGCTTCTTCTTGGCAGCAGCGAGCTTGGCCTCGAGCTCAGCGATCTCCTTGTCCTCCTCGGACTGCTCGACCACGACCTCCTCGGCCTGCTTGGTCTCGGCCTTATCGTCGCCCTCCATACCCTCGCGGATATTCTTGACGGTAGAGCCGAGGGACTTGCCGAGCTTCGGCAGGTTCTTGGGCCCGAAGATAATCAGGACAACGACGAGAATAATGATGAGCTCAGGAGCCCTCAGTCCAAACATGTAGACCTCCACAATACAGCGAGACAAGCTCGAATGAGTATACCGCGGGTATCGCGGTATCACAACAATAGCTAAAAAAAGGGACCGCAAGAAGCGGTCCCTCCTCATGCTCTGGTCGGGTTGACTGGATTTGAACCAGCGACCCCTGCGTCCCGAACGCAGTGCTCTACCAAACTGAGCCACAACCCGTTAGCTCGACTATAGTAACAAAGATTTCCGTCGTGTGCTAGAGAAATTTTTACTTCTTTGGCACTTCGACGCGAACCGTGTTGGGAATGAACTGCGTCGCGCAGGACCACCAGCCGTTTTGCTGGGCAGCGTCGGCAAGCCTTTCGGCCATGGCGGCGGTGCCGCAAATGGCAAACGAGCAGGCACCCGATCCGCACACATCTACAGCAACGGTGCCGTCCTGTTTACGCAGCCAATCGAGAACCGTTTGAATCTGCGGCTCCATCTGTGCGGAAATGACACCCAAGTTGTTATGGATGAGTGCATATGCCGTCTCGGCATCACCAGCACGCAAGGCAGAAGCTATCGCGCCGGGCTCGTCCGCAGGCACCGGGGCCTCGTCAAAACGTCGATAGGCTTCAATTGTCGAAACACTTGCCTCGCGCGGCTTGACCAACACGACGGGCGTTGCGGGCAGCGCGGGGTACTCAGTTGCCAGCACGTCTCCCCCACCTACGTAGAACGCAGGGCTCGCGTGCAAAAAGAACGGGACGTCAGCACCAATGCCGCGCGCGATGTCGTCGAGCACGGGGTCGGTGCGATCAATTCCCCAGAGCTCCGCCAAGGCGACAATGACCGCGGCCGCATCCGTCGAGGGGCCGCCCAAGCCGGCGCACAATGGAATGCGCTTCTCAATCGTCACGCAGATGTTTGCCTCGCGACCATAATGCTCGGCCATAGCAATCGCAGCCCGATACGCCGTATTCTTTTGCATGGGAAAATCTGATGCTGGAACCGTCTGGACAGTCAGCGCCTGCGCCGTCGTGACCGTCACGGTATCGGAAAGACTGACGGCTGCCATCAGGGAATCGACCCTGTGGTAGCCGCGGTCATCGCGCTCGGTATGAACCCCCAGGTAGAGGTTAATCTTTGCCGGCGCGGAAAGGGTCAGGGACCAATCGGTCACCGCTAGTGCTCCTCGAGCTGATTGCCGAGCGGGGTAAAAATGTGCTCGCCGCTCTCGGGGTCGAACAGCTCGACCTGACCGGTGAGGACATCGATGTACTGGTAGGACTGACGCGACTTGCGGCCACGACGCTCGTCAACCTCGACGATAAAGACGGCGGGGTGCACGCTCTTGATGGTGCCCATGCGCTCGACGACGCGGGTGCGGCCCATGTTGGCCTTCACCTTAACGCGATCGCCCACCATATCGGTCAGCTTCTCGTGGATGTCGTCGACGTGATTGACTTCCATCTCTTCCATGAACAGGGCCTCCAGAAGGTGCAATTCAAAAAGGGGATAATACCCCTAAGATAGACAAAACTCTAATACTATAGCACCCTGCTGCCGTCATACGCAAGTAGCTTAAAAAGCCCGGTCCCAAATTGACTACTTACAGACTATCGGTGTCCAAGACGATGGTGAACGGACCGTCGTTGACAAGATCGACTTTCATATCGGCGCCGAAGATGCCATGTGCTACTTGCTCGACGTCCTCGCGCACAAGCGTCAAGAAGTACTCGTAGAGCTCGTTGGCGACATCGGGGGCGCCGGCATCCGTAAACGACGGACGGCGGCCGTGGCGGCAGTCGGCAAACAGCGTGAACTGCGACACCACGAGCACCTCGCCGTCGACATCGGCAAGTGCCAGGTTGGTCTTGCCGTTCTCGTCCTCGTTGATACGCAGCCCGCGGAGCTTGCCCCACAGCTTGTCGGCCTCGGCACGCGTATCGCCATGGCCCACACCCAGCAGCACCAGGTAGCCGCGTCCAATGCGGCCCACGCACTCGCCGTCGACCGTCACGCCGGCGTTGAGCACGCGCTGCACCACCGCACGCACGGTCTACTCCTCGCCCGTCAGCTTGGCGGACAGATGCTCGAGCGCGTGGAAACGATGGCTGATGGCGTTCTTCTCGTCCGCCGTCAGCTCGGCCATGGTCTTGCCCGGCGTGTCGACCGGCAGGAACAGCGGGTCGTAGCCAAAACCATGGTCGCCGCGGCCCTCGTGCGCGATAACGCCCTCGCAGGCGCCCTCGCCATAGGTAACCAGACCATCCGTGTCGATGAGCGCAACGACGCTCATAAAGCGCGCGGTGCGGTCCTCATCTGCCACGCCTTCCAGGTTAACGAGAAGCTTGGCGTTGTTGGCGGCATCGTCGCCGTGCACGCCCGCATAGCGCGCGCTATACACACCGGGCTCACCGTCCAGCGCGTCGACGACCAAGCCCGAATCGTCGGCAATGGCCATAAGGCCCGTCTCCTCAACCGCGGCTTGGGCCTTGATGATGGCGTTCTCCAAAAACGTCGTGCCGTTTTCCTCGGGATCCTCAAAATCACCCAGCTGGCCGAGCGCCACAAAGCGCACCTCGGGCATGACCTTGCCCAAAATGGCCTCGATCTCGGTGAGCTTATGAGCGTTTCCGGTTGCCACGACGATGGTCGCCGCCGGGTCGAGGGTGTCGATGTCAATCTTCTCAAGTGCCATGACTGGCCTCCTTGTCTCTATAGCAAGCCGCGTGAGGGGCGTTTGGGCACTTGACCTCTCCCCTCTCAGGCGATCGGACCTTTCAACGCAGCATTTCAGCAGATAAAACCTACCAAAATAAACCTGTCCCTTTTTGGCAGGTTAGGCGATGGCTTGGCGCTGAAGCTCGATGAGCTCGGCGGCACCCTTGTCACCCAGGTCAAGCAGGGCGTTGAGGCGTTTGCGGTCGAAGGGCGCCTGCTCGCCGGTGCCCTGGAGCTCGATCATCTCACCGGTATCGGTGGCGACGAGGTTCATGTCGACCTCGGCATGACTGTCCTCGGAATAATCGAGGTCAAGCAGCGTATTGCCGTCGACAACGCCCATAGAGATGGCAGCCACCTGGCCGGTAAGCGGGATGCGCTCGATCTTGCCCGCCTCGACCCACATGGCGAGGGCGTCGTGCAGCGCCACCCAGGCGCCGGTGATGCTCGCTGTACGCGTGCCGCCATCGGCCTGAATCACATCGCAGTCGACGGTGACGGTGTACTCGCCGAGCGCCTTCATGTTGACGACGGTACGCAGGCTGCGGCCAATGAGGCGCTCGATCTCCATGGAGCGACCCTTGCGGTTGGCGTGCTCGCGCTTGCAGCGCTTGCCGGTCGACGCCGGCAGCATGGCGTATTCCGCGGTCACCCAGCCGGCCTTAGCTCCCTTTCGCCAGCCCGGCACGCCCTCCTCGATAGTGGCGGCGCACAGCACGCGCGTGTCACCGAACTCGGCCAAACACGAGCCGTGGGCGTGCTTCATGACGCCACGGGTGAGCTTAACGGGGCGCAACTCGTTGGCGGCGCGGCCGTTGGCGCGGTTGACCTGCATGTACTCCATAGAAATATCCTTTCGGCAAAATATGTGGCGAAGGCTTTGGCGGCTGCCTTACATCTATTTCAGCTCATCGATATCGATATGTTCGATGCTCTTGAGCGGCTGACCAAAGATAAAGCTGCCCGCCACCGCAAACTCGGCAATGTTATCGGCCGTCGTGGCAAAACGATGCTGCGGCTCGGCGGCGTCGCCCGCCAGCTGCTCGCGGCGCGTGAGGATATCGGTCAGCTCGCGTGTGGTCTCCTCGGCGGAACTCACGACGCGCACCCCAGGCCCCAGCGCACGCCGGATAGGTCCCACCAACAGCGGGAAATGCGTACAGCCGAGCACCACGGTATCGATACCGTGGTCGCGCAGCGGCTCAACCGTGGCACCCACCAGCGCACGCACGGCAGGCGTATCGAAGATGTCCTCGTTCTCAAGCCACTGTTCCTGCAGATGTGCACCCGAGGCGAGCTCGTGTTCGACAACCTCGACAAAGCTCGAGGCAGGACAGCCGTATACATCGACGCCGGCATCTAGATCCTGAATGGCGCGCGTGTAGGCGCCCGAGCGAATAGTGAGGTTGGTAGCGAGCACGCCCACGCGACGCGTACGCGTGCTGTTGATTGCTGCACGGGCACCCGGCGCGATCACGCCGATCACGGGAACGTCGAGCACCTGCTGGGCCAAACGCAAGGCCGCAGCGGTCGCCGTGTTGCAGGCGATGACCATAATCTTGACGTCGTGCTTCGAAAGCCAACGACCCGCCTGCAGCGCAAACGAGCGCACTTCATCCTCGGTGCGCGTGCCGTAGGGGCAGCGCTTGGTGTCGCCAAAGTAGTAGACGGACTCGTGCGGCAGCGCCGTCGCAATCGCGCGCGCAACCGTCAGACCGCCCAAACCAGAATCGAACACGCCAATCGGGCGCGTGTCGCCTGCCGGATTCTCGATATCGGACATTACCTCACCAGTCTCTCTCGAAAAGACATGTCCAAGTGCAGCGACGCCGCGCTACGAACGCGCCGCGACCAGCAGCTCTGCCGTCGCCGCCCAACCGTCGACAATTTTGCCGCGCGTAACGAAAGCGTTCTCGCAGGCAGCCAGGAACTCGGGCGCGCCGGCGCTCGTCAGGCCATTCTCGACCAGGCAGAACGTGCCCACGTGATCGGCCATGTAGAAGTCGGACTCGGAATCGCCGAGCGCGAGCGTCTCCTCGCGCTCGATCCCCAGGTGCTCGCAGAAGCGCGCAATGGCGACGCCTTTGTTGAGGCCCGCGGGGTTGATATTGAATGCGCGACCGTCCTCGACGCGATCGAGCTCGAGCGTCGTCGGCTTGGACAGATGCGTCAGATGGCCGTTGCAAGCCCAGATCAGACCGCAGCCGGCCTCGTCCAGGATGGCCTGAACCTCATCGTCGGGCACATCGCCGCGCATGCCGACGGTGACCTCACGGTACTTGTAGCCGGTCGACATGTCGTTGTGATACTCGATCTTGTGCGGCCAGCGGGCGAGGATCTTCTCGCACACGCCGGTCTGCTCGATCACCTGGTGCGGCGTGAGGCCGCAAGAGGGGTCGTAGGGCATGTCGCCGGTCAGATACTCCCAATCGTTGGCTTTGAGGTCGTACATGACCAGGCCGCCCATCTCGCCGATGTAGGAGTTGAGGCCGAGCACGCGCGCGTCCTCGTGGATCATGGTACGGTTGCGGCCCGAGGTGGGAACCACCTGAATACCAGCGCGAGCGAGCGCCACGACGGCCTCGACGAGTTTGGTCGAGGGGTTGCCGTCGTTGTCGCGTAGCACGCACGAGCCGGGTGCAAGCATCGTGGCATCCAGGTCGGTAAAGACGTACTTGACCGTGGCCAAGCGCTCGCGCATCTCGCCCGAAAGCTCGGCAACGGTCGGCAGGGTATTGTGGGACATGGTTACTCCGTTTACGTAGAAGGGTTTGGACTTGGACGGCATGTTTTGATTGAGGGAACACGCTTATGGCGACAGCGCACTCAGGGCGCCGCCGCCATCATGGTTCATTAGTCAAACTGGGTAACATCGATCAGGCGATTGGCCAACGAAAGGTCGCTCTCGATGGGCACGAACTCGTCGCCCACGTGCATGAGCTCCTCGTCACCCTTTGCCAGCAGCAAGACAATGGTGGGAGCATCGGGGTTGACGTACTCCTCGCGCGCCGCCTTGAACGCCGCATGCACAGCGGCTTCGCGGTCGAGGATGATCTTGTTCGGCGTATCGTCGGGAACATGCTCGGCAAGCTCGCGACAGACCTTCATCGGGTCCTCGTGAGCTGGATCCTCGTTGGCAAAGATCATCAGGTCGGAATACGGTGCGGCCTCGCGCGGAAGCTGCTCGCGGCGCTCCTGCGCCTTGCCGCCGGCAGCGCCAAACAGCGCAATGACGGGGCTAGCGGGAAACGCGCGCTTCACCGACGAGAAAAGCGAACGGAACGAAAGCTGGTTGTGCGCATAGTCGACAACGCAAATCACGCGGCCGTCCTTCGACTCCACGACCTCCATACGGCCCGGCACACGCAGTTTGGAGAGGCCCTTCTTGATAGCCTCGATACCGATGCCGATCTCGCGCGCAGCGGCGATAGCGACCAGCGCGTTTTCCACGTTAAAGTCGCCCGCGATGCCCAGCAGGACCTTCTCCCCCATCTCGGACTCGTCGGCACACAGGCCATGCAAGTTGAACTCGATGCTAAAGCCGACCATGCGTACGTCGCTTGCCCACAGGCTCGCCTCGGGATGCTCGACGCCAACGGTCACCAAGCGATCGGCCGTCGACGCTGCCTCCAGCACACGGTCGGCCTCTTCGGTGCCCAGATTCACCACGGCGGTCTTTGCCTGGTCAAAGATCCTGAGTTTGCTCTCAAAATAATCCTCAAACGTGGGGTGTTCAATCGGCGAGATGTGGTCGCGGCCGATGTTGAGGAAGCACGCCACGTCAAACGGCAGATTCTCGACGCGTTGATACTTGAGCGCCTGGCTCGAGACCTCCATGACCATGGACTGGCGACCGGACGTGCGGCAGTTGGCGATATGGCGCCAGACCTCGGGGGCCTCGGGCGTAGTATTGGTGCTCTCGTAGCACTCGATACCATCGTCGGTACTCACCGAGCCGATCATGCCGCAGGACTCGCCCGCCGCTTTGATAATCGACTGGAGCATAAAAGCGGCCGTGGTCTTTCCCTTGGTGCCGGTGATGCCCACGATCTTGACGTCGTGGTCGGGACGGTCGTAGACCTCCGGCGGCAACAGGGCCATGGCCGTGCGAACACTATCAACAACCAGCATCGCAGCACCGCTCTCCTTCGCCAGCGGCTCCAGAGACTCGACCAGCGACTCCTCGCACACAAATGCGACGGCGCCCGCATCGAGCGCCATGCTCAAAAACGCGGGCTTAAAGGCAGCACCTTTGCAAAAGAATACGTCACCTGCCGAGACCACGCGCGAATCAAACGAGCAGCCGGTCACGGCACGCTCGTCAACCTGCTCTGATGCGCACAGCTCGCCGCACACGTCGAGAAGCTTGGCAAGCGTATCGACCGTGGTCACGGTCGCGGAATCCGAATGGTGCATCTTTCACCTTTCTCAGCCATTTGGCAGGGACGGTTTTTATAGTAACTGAAACGCACCCACGCAAAAACGGCTCCCGGAGGAGCCGTTACGCGCAGGCGTTCGTAAGCCGAGGCTAGGCAGCCTGAACAGAAGGCTGGCCCTCGTCGATAAAGAAGCGCTTGTACCACACTAGGAACACGAGCGGCGTATAGATCTTGCGCTGGAAATCGCCCTTGCCCGCAAAGTGCAGATCGAGCAGGTGCATAAGCTCGTCGGTATTGAAGAACTCGCTTGCCCACGGCGCGGTGAAGTACTCCTTGACATAGTCGTACCACTTTTGCTCGCGCAGCCAGTAGACAATCGGCACCGGGAAGCCCACCTTGGGACGGGTGGCCCACTCATCGGGCAGCGACTTGTTGGCAGCGTGGCGGAGTACCTGTTTGTTGCCGTTCTCGTTGATGCGGTAGCGGTCGGGAATGTGCTCGGCGAACTCCATGACTTTGCGGTCCAGGAAGGGCACGCGCAGCTCCAGCGAGTGTGCCATGCACATCTTGTCGGCCTTGAGCAGAATGTCGCCCGGGAGCCACATGTTCATGTCCAGGTACTGCTTCTTGACCAGTTCGGGCTGACCCTTCACGCGTGCGTAGATGGGTGCAGCGAGCTCGAAGGCGCCGTCGCCGGTGTTGTACTCGGGCTTGAGCACGCCGTCGACCTCGCGCTCCGGCCATACCAGAGCCTGTCCCAGGAACGACTTCTCGGGGATCTCGGCACCCTTGACCAGGAAGTTATGTCCCTTGAAGTACGGCATATGCAGCGCCAGGTTACCGAGCGCGCGACGGACGGGCAGCGGCACCATCTTTTTGTACTTGCGCACCGGGACCGTATCCTCGTAGTAGGCGTAGCCGCCAAAGAGTTCGTCGGCGCCTTCGCCCGAAAGCACCACGGTGACGTCCTTGCGGGCCATCTCGGCCAAGAACCACAGCGGCACGGAAGACAGGTTGGACTGCGGCTCGTCCATGTGATACTGGATGTCCTCGAGCGCACCGAAGAACTCGTCGGCGGTAATCATCTTGCGAACGTTTTCGACGCCGAGCTTATCGGAAAGCTCCTTGGCGTAGTTGGTCTCGTTGAAGTTCTTGTAGTCAAAGCCCACCGAGAAGGTCTTGTCGGGCATGAGGCAAGCGGCGATGTAGCTGGAGTCGACGCCACCGGAGAGGAACGACGCGACCTTGACGTCGGCGATGCGATGGGCCTCGACGCTCTCGTGCACGACCTCGTCCAGCTCATCGACATACTCTTCGAACGGCTTCTCGACGGCAGAGTAATCGCAATCCCAGTAACGCTCGATGTTCATCTTGCCGGTCGGGATATCGACGGTAAAGTAGTGCGCCGGCGGCAGCTTGTAGACACCCTCGAAGAAGGTCTCCTCGGTTGCCGAATACTGCAGCGTCATGTACGGACGCAGAGCCTTTTTGTTGACCGCCTTGTGGAAGTGCGGGTAGTCCAGGAAGCTCTTGATCTCGGAACCAAAGAGCACGCCCGGAGCGCCGTCGCCCGCATCGGCCATGGGATAGTAGTAGAGCGGCTTGATGCCAAAGATGTCGCGGGCGCCAAAAAGCTTGTTCTTCTTTTTGTCCCAGATGACGAAGGCGTACATACCGCGCAGGCGATCGAGAACGGCCTCGCCCCACTCCTCGTAGCCGTGCAGGAGGCTCTCGGTGTCGGCGCCGCAGTGGAACTTGTAGCCCTTGGCCTCGAGCTCGGAACGGAGTTCTTGGAAGTTGTAGATCTCGCCGTTGAAGACAATGACGACGCTGCCGTCCTCATTGGCCATGGGCTGAGCGCCGGCCTCGGTCAGGTCGAGGATCGACAGGCGGCGGAAGCCCAGGGCAACGCGGCCGTCGATAAACTGACCGCCCATGTCGGGACCGCGATGGACGATGCGGTCCATCATCTTGGTGAGCACCTCGGATTGGTTATCCGTCCCACCGACAAAACCGACAAAACCGCACATATACTATCCCCTCTGCTGTTGCTGGGCATCAAATCGAATCAGTAGCTTTTGAGTATACCCGAGGGCGTAAAGAGGGGCGGAATGTTCAGGCAATCTCAACTGAATCAGCTCCGCTGTGACACGCGCCGGTTACCTTTAATGGATATGAGGTGAATGGGGCGATTGTTTTGCTATACTCTCTCCGCACGGGCGATTGGCGCAACGGTTAGCGCAGGTGCTTTACACGCACAAGGCTGGGGGTTCGAATCCCTCATCGCCCACCACCGAATTGTTAGGCCTCCAGCGATGGAGGCCTTTCTTTTTTTGGGCCAGAAGCTCTCCTGGCCTTTGCAGATTTATGACAAAAAGGGTTCCAGACCGCCCAATCATGCATCAAATGACGCACTGAGGACCTGAAACCCGTTTCAAATAGCTATATCTTGCTCGCGCTAAGCCAAAACGTCCGACAAAATCTCGATCAGGTTGTCCACGTCGGCTTCCTCGCAGACGAGTGGCGGCAGGAAACGCAGCGTATGCGCACCTGTAGCGTTGATCACGGCACCGGCGGTCAGCGCGCGAGCAACAACATCATGCGCGTCGCCCGCGGCATCATCCAAATCACAGCCGAGCATCAGGCCACGGCCACGCACCTCTACCACATGCGGAAGCTTAGCCAGCGCCTGCTCCATATAGGCGCCCACCTTGGCAGCATGCTCGGCATAATCGCCGCGCACAAGCGCGGAGAGCGTCGCGGCACACGCCGCGATGGCCAAGCAGCTACCGCCAAAGGTCGAGCCGTGGTCGCCCGGCTTAAACACGTCGGCAATCTCCTTCTTTGCCACGACGGCACCCATGGGCACGCCATCAGCAATGCCCTTGGCAAGGCTCATGATGTCGGGCTCCACGCCATAGGTCTGGAACGCAAACGGCTTACCCGTGCGGAAGATACCGCACTGGACCTCGTCGGCGATAAGCACGGCGCCCACTTCGTGTGCCAGGTCGCGCGCTGCCGCCATAAACTCCTCGGTCATGGGGTGCACGCCACTCTCACCCTGGATCGGCTCGAGCATCACGGCACAAATCTCGCTCCCCAGCTGCTTAAAGATCGCACGCAGCTCGTCCACATCGTTGGGCGTGCAGGCCACAAAGCCACCCGGCAGCGGGCGGAAGCTGTCCTGCAGCCAATCCTGCATGGTAGCGGCAATGGTCTCGAGCGTACGGCCGTGGAAGCCGCCGCGCATGCACACGATGGTGTTGCCGCCATTACCGGCACGCTTGGCGTACAGGCGCGCGAGCTTCATCGAGCCCTCGTTGGCCTCGGCGCCAGAGTTGGCAAAGAAGGTCTCCCAAACCTGCTCATCCGCAGCCGGGGCACCAAGAGCAGCTGCCGTGGTCTCATCGCCGGCGACAATGGCATCGGCAAGCACGCGCGCACCATCTACGTCGTCGTTAGCAAGCTTGGACAGCAGCGCCGCGACCTGTCCGCGCTGCTCGATGTAGAAGTAATTGGAGACATGCATGAGCTTTTTGGTCTGTGCCTCGAGCGCCGAGAGCACGGCCGGGTCGCCATGACCTAGGCTGCACACGCCGATGCCGGCAAGAAAGTCGAGGTACTCACGGCCATCGTCGCCGGTGAGCTTCATGCCGTGACCCTCGACAAACTCGACCGGAGAGCGGCCAAAGGTATGCATAACGTAATGGGATTCAAGCGATTGCTGAGCTGCAAGTGACATGGGATGCCTTTCGTTGGGCGCCAGACGGCGCGGGGCTATGGGTGCAGGAATTGGGCGGCTGCGGGTCAGCTAGACCGTCTGAAGCTTCTCGACCTCGTCAAGGTTTTCGGTCAGACGCGCAGCAAACGTCGAAAGCGGATGCGGATGCGTATCGAACTCGTAAGCCGTCTCGGTGGAATGGATCACGGTGCCGACGCCGGCATCGGTCAGCAGCTCCAGGAGCAGCGAATGCGGCGTGGTACCGTTAATGATGTGGGCACGAAATACGCCGCCGGTAAGCGCATCGACGGCCGCACGCAGCTTGGGAATCATGCCCTTATCGACCTCGCCGCCGTAGAGCATTTCGTTAACCTCGTCGAGCGTTAGGTTGGAGATAAGCGAGTCCTTGTCGCTAAAGTCCTTGTACAGGCCATCGACATCGGTCAAAAAGATCGCCTTATGCGCGTGGAGCGCCGCGGCAACGGCACCGGCGGCGGTGTCGGCGTTGATGTTGAAGAAACCGCCGTCCTCCCCCGCCGCGACGGTAGCTATGACGGGGATGTACTCGCTATCGAGTAAGCGCTCGATATAGTCGGTGTTGACGTGCGTCACTTTGCCCACGCGACCGAGCTCGGGGTCGAGCGGCTCGGCGATGAGCGTGCCGGCATCGCTGCCCGACACGCCCACGGCCAGGTTGCCGTGGTGGTTGATGGCAGCAACCAGCTCCTGGTTAACCTTGCCGCCCAGCACCTCGCGCACGATATCCATAGTCGCCGGCGTGGTCACGCGCTGGCCGTTCTTAAACTCGACGGGAATATCGTAATGGCTCAGCGCCTCGTTGATAGCCTTGCCGCCGCCGTGCACGATGACGGGGCGCATACCGATGATCTTGAGCAAAACGATGTCGCTCATCACGTCGCGGCGCAGCTGCTCATCAACCATGGCGGCTCCGCCATATTTGATAACAACCGTCTTGCCGGTCAGGTTCTTAATCCACGGCAGCGCTTCGAACAGCAGCTGCGCGGTTGCTTCGTTGGATTCGCTCGAACGACAATCGCGTGCGAATTTCATAATCTGCCTCGTCTTTCGTATCGTTATCGCGCCGTGCTCCGCTGTCCGCAATCGCGGCAAGATGCGCAGCGTGCCTGGAATCTAGGAACGGTAATCGCCGTTGATGGAGATGTATTCATGCGTGAGGTCGCAGGTCCACACGGTCGTTGCCGCGTCGCCTGCGCCCAGGTCGGCCGAGATCACGATCTCGGGCGCCTCGAAACGTCGTAGAGCCTCGTCCTCGTCAAAGGGAACAGTCAGACCATCGCGACAGACAGGCATACCCATCATGTCGATGGAAACGTCTTCCTGATTAAACTTCACGCCGCACTTGCCAAGCGCCATGGCAACGCGGCCCCAGTTGCAGTCGTGGCCGGCGATGCAGGTCTTAACGAGCGGCGAGTTGGCAACGGCACGAGCGGCGATATCAGCTTCCTCGTCGTTCACGGCGCCGGTAACGTTGACCGTAACAAGCTTGGATGCGCCCTCGCCATCGGCGGCGATATTGCGCGCCAGGCTCTCGCACACCTCGTGCACGGCAAATGCCAACTCGTCGAAGGCATCGGAGCCCTCGACGATAGGCTCGGCATCTGCGGCAGCGGCGCCGGAGGCAAGCATGATGCAGGTGTCGTTGGTCGAGGTGTCGGAATCGACCGTCACCTTATTAAAGGTCTGCTTGACGGTCGAGAGCAGCAGGGCATGAAGTGCCGCAGGCTCGACGGGGGCATCGGTGGTGATAACTGCGATCATGGTGGCCATATTGGGCATGATCATGCCCGAGCCCTTGCACATTCCGCCTACCGTATAGACATTGCCCGCATGACCCGCGGCCTCACTGACGTAGGACACGGCGTACTCCTTGGAGTGCGTGTCGGTCGTCATGATGGCGCGAGCGGCATCGGCGCCACCGTGGGCGGAAAGTGCCTCGTAGGCAGCAGGAATGGCAGTCTCAAACGTGTCGATCGGCAGAATCTGCCCGATCACACCCGTGGAGGCAACCAGAATCTGCTGGGGCTCGCAGCCGATGACCTGCGATGCGATGCTGCATGTCTCGCGCGCGCATGCAAGGCCGGTCTCACCCGTGGCGGCGTTGGCATTGCCAGAGTTGACCGAAACGCCGGCGATGATACCGTAGCCCTTGTCGGCACCGCCCAGGTTGGCACGGCTCACCTGCACGGGCGCCGCGCAAAAGCGATTGGTGGTAAACACGCCGGCGCCGGGACAGGGTTTATCGGGCACGACGAGCGCATAGTCCAAGCGCTCGGGATTCTTCCGGAATCCCGCATGGATGCCTGCGGCCTTAAAGCCGGCCGCTGCCGTAACGCCACCCTCGACGGCGCGAATCTTGATATCAAACAGCTCGGTATTCATCGTCTTTATGACTCCTTATGTCAAACAAAAAACGGGCATCGGTTGGTGCGCCATGCCAGTCGTGATCATGAGACCGGCTTAAGAGTGGCGCCCCACTCGATGCCCGACTACCAAATCGTTAACAATCGAATGTGCTACACCGGGCACGCCACTGTGGGCAAGCCTCGTCGCTCGTCAAAGCCAAAGACGATATTGGCGCACTGGATTGCTTGGCCCGCAGCGCCCTTGCACAGATTGTCGATGGCGCCCGTCGCCACCAGCACGCCCGCGCGCTTGTTGAACGCAAGGCCAATCTGGGCGGCGTTGGTGCCGACGACCGAAGCCGTCTTGGGCTGCTGGCCGGCATCGAGCACGCGCACAAAGGTGCGTCCAGCGTAGAACTGCTTGTAATAGTCGACGACATCCTCAAGAGCCAGGGAGTCGATGGCCTGCGGCGTGAGCGGCAGCGTCACCGTGGAGAGCAGGCCGCGCTTGAGCGGTGCCAGATGCGGGGTGAAGACGACGCGATCGGTCAGGCCAAGGATCTGCTCAATCTCGGGCGTGTGGCGATGCTTGCCCACGCCGTAGGCCTCCAAGTTCTCGTCAGCGCTGCAAAAATGCGTACGAGCGTTGCAGGACTTGCCGGCACCCGTCACACCGCTGATGGCATCAACGATCACGGGGCCGCTCTGGGCAACCCAGCCAGCGCGCACGGCGGGCGCGGCGGCAAGGCTCGTTGCGGTGGGATAGCAACCGGCGCAGGCGACCAGCACGGGTTTGCCGTCGGCATGGCTGGAAGCAGCGGTCTCTAAGTCCTGGCAGAACAGCTCGGGGAGGCCGAAAGCACGCGTCTTGAGCAGCTCGGGGCTCGTATGCGCGGCGGCATACCACGCCTCGAACACGGCCGGATCGCTCAGACGGTAGTCGGCAGACAAATCGAAGCAGGAAACGCCTGCGGCAAGGAGCGCGGGCACCTGTGCCATGGCAGCCGTGTGCGGCACGGCAAGAAAAACCGCATCGCAGCTCTTGAGCTCGGGGGCGTCGTGCGTGGTAAAAAGCAGATCGCTCACGCCGGCAAAGCTCGGATAGACCGAAGACAGCGGCTGGCCAGCATCGGCGTTGGACGTAATGGCGACAAGTTCAAACTCGGGATGGCCGAGCACGAGGCGAATGAGCTCGGCTCCGGCATATCCAGCCGCGCCGACGATTCCAACCTTTAAAGACATATCAGACTCCTTGTCTGCGATTTATGCACCGATGCGCATTTCGCAGTGGTCGTTATGAAGTGGGTTGAAACTTTAGCACCAAAAGATGCATGAACACGTAAATGGCTTGCATATTCATGCATTGAAACAATCCCGACACATTCGCTTGAAGGAATTGACAAATGGAGCGGGCCCCGTATTGACCGGCGCTCCTAACGGCACCGGGCAATACGGGGCCCGCCCATGCGAAAACCAAGTTGTTAGGATGAGCCAGCCGGCTAGAGCTCGACCGGCACCCATTCGTCGTGATTGCAGATAAAAGCCTCGGGATCCTCGACGCTAAAGAAGACGAGCGTGGGGTCGTTAGGCCCCTCATAGTGCTCGCCCAGGTGCTCTAGATGCTTCCACCCGGCTTCGCGCATTTCGTCTAAAGCCCGGTCATCCAAGCCGGCACGCCCGCGCAAGATGAGCCAGCCATGGCCCGGCCACCAACTCGTGGCCTCAAAGCGCTGGTTTTGCAGCAGCTCTTGCCACACATCTTTGGTGCGCGCTGTTACAAACCACAGCTTGCCATCCTGGATCTGCGCAAACGAAAACGGACGCACATGAGGCTGTCCGTCAACGCTCGTCGCCAAATACCATGCCGGCACCGACGTCAGATACTCCAACACCGTATTCAATCCGTCCACGTTTCCTCCTGTACTAGTTAGTTTGGGAACCTGGTTTGTGCGAGCTAGAGCTCCAGGCGCTCCTCGCTGCCGTCGATATCACAGAAGCGCGCGGCAATATTGCGGACCGAAAAGAAAGCAAGGCGGCCGTCGTTGGCACTCTCGTGTTCCTCGCCAATGCCCACCATGTGCTTAAAGCCCGCTTGACGCACCTTGTCGCTCGCAACTGCGTCGTCCTCAAGTGCGGCTTCGCCGGTCAATACGATCCAACATTCCCCCGGCTTCCAGCCCGAGAGCTCAAACTTGGGATTCGCACTCAGCTCCGCCCACACATCCTTGTCGCGCGATGTGCAAAACCACAACTTACCGTCATCGACCATGGCAAACGAAAACGGTCTCACGCGGGGCTGATGTCCGTCGGCCACATCGGTCGTGGCCAGATACCACGCCGGAATGCGCCTGAGATACGAACAGGCGCGCTCAAGCTGAGCCGTGCGGTCGTTGTCGGTCATAGGGACCCCTTTCTTGCGCTCGAATCGCGCCTAAACAAGTTGAAGGTTGATGACGATGACGCAGATGAGCAGCAACGCCGTCACCACCGCCGCCAACGCATCGCCGCGGCCAAACGTAAGCGCATGCAGGCGCGTGCGGCCCTGCTCGCCATGATAGCAGCGTGCATCCATGGCAGCAGACAGCGTCTCGGCATGGCGGAACACGCCGGTGAACAGCGGGATCGCCACACTGCCGAGCATGCGTACGCCACCGAGCGGACCGCCCGTCACGCGCGCACCGCGGCTTGCCTGTGCATCGGCCGTCAGCTTCATCTCAGTGGCAAACTGCGGCATAAAGCGTAGCGCGATACCCATGATCATGCCGAGCTCGTGCGCAGGAAGTCCCACACGCGCAAGCGGCGCGAGCAGGCGCTCAAAGCCCGCGGTGAGGTCGAGCGTCGGCGTGGTGAGTGTAATGGCGCTCATACCGGCCATCATCAACGTCAGGCGACACGCCATAAAGGCGGCAGAACGCAGTGAGCCCTCGCTTATCTGCAGAAAGCCGAGCTGCCACAGGATGCGCCCACTCTGATCGGTAAACAAGTTGAGCACCGCGACCACGACGACGATTGCCAGCAGCGGCGCCATCGACGACAGAACGCGACGAACCGGCACCCGAGACACGGCATAGGTCAGCACAACGAAAATTGCGACCGGGGCCAGTCCGCGGAAGCCACTGACCGTGAGCGTCGTGATCAGAAACACAAAGCCCAAGAGCAACTTGGTTCGCGGGTCCAGGCGGTGGATTGCACTATCGCCGGGATAGTAGCTGCCAAACGAAAACGCCTCCATCAGCAGCCCTCCTCTCGCGCGACCGTCTTGGATTTAGCAATGTCCGAGACGTTAGAAGAACCGCCCGAGCGACCGATTAGCAGGTCCACCAACTCGTCTGCCAGCGACTCAACCGTATAGAGCCCGCCGCGACGCAGCGGCACGCCCGCCTCCGTAAGCGCCAGCGCCATACGCTGGGCGGCGGGAACGCCCAAGCCGATCGACTTGAGCTCATCGGCATGCGCAAACACCTGCGCGGGGGTTCCCTCGGCAAACACCGCACCTTCGTTCATTACGACGATACGGTCGCAGCAATTGGCCAGGTCATCCATGCTGTGCGAAACCATGACAACGGTCAGGCCCTCGCGATGGAGTCGACCGATGAGCCCTAGGAAATCCCTGCGCGCAGCCGGATCGAGCCCCGCCATGGGTTCATCGAGCACCAGGACTTCGGGCTCCATGGCGAGCACGCCGGCGAATGCCACACGCCGTTGCTGACCGCCCGAAAGCTCAAAGGGACTCTTGTCGCCGACCGTGGAAAGGTCGAGGCCCACGCGCGAGAGCGATGACTCGACACGACGGTCGACTTCATCTTGCGGCAAGCCAAGGTTGTGCGGACCAAACGCCACGTCCTGCGCCACGGTTTCGGCAAACAGCTGACGCTCAGGATATTGAAACACCACGCCGACCTTGGCCTTAACCGCGGCGGCGTCTTTCTTGTTTGACAGATCGAGCCCCAGCGCGCGAACGGATCCCTCCTGGGGGCGAATCAAACCGTTGAGATGCTGGACCAGCGTCGACTTACCCGAACCAGTATGACCTGCCAAGCCCAGGAACTCGCCGCGACGCACCGTCAGCGATACATCGCGCAGTGCCCACGGACTGCTGGGGTCGTTTCCCCAGAGAGCCTGTTTGCTCGATTTGCCCGCAGTGGCCGAGCGCTTATGCCAGCGGCGGCGCTCGCGCGGACTGAGCGAATAACTGTACGAAACATGGGATAGCTCTATGACGGGCTCCGACGCGTTGCCCTCGTTGTCTACCGGAACAGTGCCGTCAGCGATTTCCAACTGGGATGCGGAAGACTGCCCCGCGGTGCCTGCCCCACTCCGCTCGGCATAAGCCTGCGCAATCTCGGCGACCATATCCGCCTCACACACCTGCGCGCAAACGGACACGCCCTTCGCACGAAGTGCCCTACCTAGACAGCACGACGCCGGCATATCCAAGTTGAGCTGCGCAAGTTCGTCCGCCCGCGTCAAGATTTCCTCGGGCGTACCGAGCATGGCAACGCGCCCCGCCCGAAACACCGCGACACGATCGGCCTCGGCGGCCTCTTCCATAAAGTGCGTAATCATCACGATAGTCATGCCGCGATCGTGGAGCGCATGACAGGCCTTCATAAGGCCCTTGCGTCCGCGCGGATCGAGCATCGAGGACGCCTCGTCCAAAATGAGCACGCGCGGTTCCATGGCGAGCACGCCGGCAAGCGCCACGCGCTGCTTTTGTCCGCCCGAAAGCGCGTGGGTCTCATGGCGCTCAAAGCCCACCAGGCCCACGCCCTTCAGCGCCTCGCGTACGCGCTGCGCAATTTGCGCCGATGGCACGCCAAGGTTTTCGGGACCGAACGCAACGTCATCTTCGACAAGCGTTGCCACCAGCTGGTCGTCGGGATTCTGGAATACCATGCCCGCGGTCGAACGAATGTCGTAAACCAGCTCGGGGTCGGACGCATCCATGCCGTTGATGCGTACCGTGCCCGCATCGGGTTGCAACAACGCATTCAGATGCTTGGCAAACGTCGACTTGCCCGACCCATTGCCACCGAGGATGCAGAAAAACTCCCCGTCCTCGATGCTCAGATCGACACCATCGAGTGCCGACACGGCACCGTCATAGCTAAAGGAAACGCCCCGACACTCAATCATGCGCGGCCTTTGACCTGGTCCTTTTTAGGCGTGATGAGGTTGGAGACTGCTTTATACACCGCCAGCGTCAACACCGAGTTAAGCACGGTCTTGATAAGGTTGAACGGCAGCACGGCAGGAATCATAAGCGGGGCGATCACATCGACCGAGCCATACCAGAACCATACGCCAATAGTAAGGTTTGCGACCATAGACAGCGCCGTAGCGGCAATGATGCCGAACACCAGGCCAATCACGGCACCCTTATAGGTGTGCATCTTCTGGTAGACGATAGCCGCGGGGAGAATATAGCCCAGCGTAGCCACCAGGTTCATAAGCGCGCCGACCCAGTCACCCGTGGTGAGCGCATGGATAACGATCGCCATAGCGGCAACGGCAGTGCCGGCACCAGGGCCGTACGCAAATCCACACACCATCGCCGGCACCAGCGACGGGTCATACGTCAAAAACGGCGCCGACGGGAGGATGGGCAGCTGCACATACATAAACAGTGCTCCCAGGGCGCACATCAACGCCATGGTAACGAGCTGTTTGGTGCTCCACCTATTCGTGTTCTCAAAATGGATATGCTGCGACTGTTCAGACATAAGATCACCTGCCTCTTTCATCCGGACTCTAACCGTTGGTACTGGGATCTCACCAGTTCAGCCGGCATGCGAACCAACACACGCACGGGTCGCGGACTCATCGGCTCGGTCGCAGACACCTCGCCTGCGCCACGGCGTCCCTTTGACACCGCCCGATTTACCGCCAGTGGGGAATTCCACCCCGCCCTGAAACAGCAATTGCAAGTGTAGCACGAGCAGGTTCTCGCGCAAGTATGCCAAGGGTAATTTGTGGCGGAGATCAGTTGCCAAAGCAACCACGTCCCCCACCCATCCCAAAGCAACGCGCCTTTCGCGCAAAGCGCGAAACAGCGAAGGGGACACGTATCCCTATCGACCACATCCTTCTCCGCCCGCCGGCCTCAAGGCCGTAAACGCAGGGAATCCGGGGGCGGGACGGGGACTTCTCTCCGGAATATTCCGCAGGACGCAAAGAG
>CAUEUQ010000028.1:0-21263 GCA_959021215.1 uncultured Collinsella sp.
ATTTGGTGAATGAGGGTGGCAAAGGGGCTGTCCCTTTGGTCACATCGCGCCTCAAGATTTCCAAAAAGTTAACCTTTGTTGAACTTAATAGTTAGATAAACTAAACTCTTTTCTAAAAGTGTGCTCGAGTAAACTTGTTTACTCGGGTGCTGAGGCACCGTGCCGCGTCCAATGCGGCAAAAGGGAGAAGCAACATGAAGAAGTCGACGTTCAATACCCTGCTTGTCGGTGGCGGTTTTCTGCTTGGCACGGCCGGCATCAAGCTGCTTACCAGCGCTCCGGTCAAGAATGCCTGCGTGCAGGGTATCGCGTGCGGCATGCGCATCAAGAACTGCTACCAGGACATGGTCGAGCAGGCCAAGGCTAATGTCGACGACATGGTTGCCGAGGCGGCCTACATCACCCAGAGCGAGGCCGCCGCTGACGAGGCAGCCGAGTAACGCTCCCAGGCACAAACTATGAGATTCTCGATTATTAGCGAGATCCCCGGCAGGACCCGTCTTCAATTGGCGGGTCCTGTGCCAGAGAGCGATCTCGATGCACTTCTTAAGCTCAGCGGCGATATCGATGGTGTGCGCAAGGTGCGCGTCTACGGCCGCATCGGCCAGATGGCACTCGAATACGACGAGTCGCGCCGCGATGCCGTGCTGGCCGCCGTCGGTGCGCTCGACGCTCAGGCCATTGCCGACGCAAAGACGGGCTACGTGATGCAACTCGAGCCGCGCAAGCACAAACTCGTTATGGACCTTGCCACACTTATCGGCGCCCACTACGCGCGTCGCTGGTTTCTGCCTACGCCGCTGCGTGCCATCTTTGTCGTGGCCGGTTACATGGCATTTTTGCGCGCTGCCTTTCATGAGCTGGCGCAGCCGCGCCTGACCGTTCCTGTGCTCGACGCTTCGGCCATCGGTATCTCGTTCGTCAAGCGCGATGTCGACACCGCGGGCCAGACAATGTTCCTGCTCAACGTGGGCGAACTGCTCGAGGACTACACGCGCGCCATGAGCGAAAACGAGCTCATCAACTCGCTGCTCGACGTGCCCGATAAGGCACAAAAGGTCGTCGGCGACACCGAGGTAAGCGTTGCCGCGACCGAGCTCGAGCCCGGCGATTTGGTCGCCGTGCGCACTGGCATGTCCATTTGCATCGACGGTGTTGTCGAGCAGGGGAGCGCTATGGTCAACCAGGCGACCCTGACCGGCGAACCGCTGGCCGTCGAGCGCAGCGTGGGCGACGACGTGTTCGCCGGCACCGTCGTGGAAGACGGCAGCATCTTGGTGCGTGTGCGCGCCAATACGGCGCAAACCAAACTGCGCTCAATCGTCTCACTCGTGCAGACGGCCGATTCGCTCAAGTCCGAGGGCCAGTCGCATATGGAGGACCTTGCCAACAAGATCGTCCCGTGGAACTTCCTGCTCGCGGGCCTGGTTGCGCTTACCACTCGCAGCCTCATCAAGACCTCGGCGGCGCTGATGGTCGACTACTCGTGCGCACTCAAGCTCACGGGTTCCGTCGCCGTCATGACCGCCATGAGCGATGCTGCCAAGATGGGGGTGATGGTGAAGGGCGCCAAGTACTTTGAGTCGTTTGCCAAGGCCGATACCATTGTCTTTGACAAGACCGGTACGCTGACCGAGGCCCAGCCGCGCCTAGCTTGCGTGCTCACGACCGACGGCTGGAGCGAGGATGAGGTCCTGCGCTTTTCCGCTTGCTTGGAGGAGCATTTCCCGCATCCGGTGGCGCGTGCCGTGGTCAACGCCGCCCGCGAGCGCGGGCTCGAGCACCGCGAGCGCCATGCTGCCGTCGAGTACATCGTGGCACACGGCATCGCTTCGTCCATCGAAGGACGTCGCGCGATTATCGGCTCGGCACACTTTGTGTTTGAGGATGAGGGCGCGCAGCTCGAGTCCGACATAAAGGAGCGCATCGAGTCCCAGATGCAGGGCCTGTCGCCGCTGTATCTGGCGGTCGACGGCACCGTTGTGGGCGTGCTCGGTATCGAGGACCCGCTTAAGCCCGGGGTCCGCGAGGCCATCGCCGACTTGCACGCGTTGGGCGTTAAGCACGTGGTCATGCTCACGGGCGACTCGGAGCGCACGGCCGAGCGCATTGCTCACGAGGCAGGTGTCGACGAGTTTAAGGCCGAGCTGCTGCCCGAGGACAAGTACGCGTATGTGGAGCGCATTAAGGGCGAGGGGCGCCACGTTGCCATGGTGGGCGACGGCGTCAACGACTCACCGGCGCTGGGTCTGGCCGATGTGGGTCTGGCCATGGGCGGTGGAAGCGACATCGCCAAGGAGGTCGCCGATATCATCCTGACCGATACAGATCTGGCCGCAATCGTGCGCCTGCGCCGCATGAGTCAGGGGCTTATCGACCGTCTGTCGAGTTCGTATTCCAAGGTGATGCTCACCAACTCGGCGCTGTTGGCATTGGGTATTACCGGCATGATCACTCCGCAGACGTCGTCACTGCTGCACAACGGCTCAACGATCGCCTACAGCCTGGGCAACGCAAAGGCGTACCTGCGTTAGCGTTTTCGATTGAGTATATGGCCTGCATTCGGGCGGCACCGCAGCCGTCAGGGTGCAGGCCTTCTTTTGTTTGACGATATGTTAGCTCGGATATATGCTCGTGCTAGCAATGCTAGTAAATGCTGAAGGTGAGGTTGAGATGGCTACCGTTGGCAGCATGGCACAGGTGAATGTTCGCGTAGATCGCTCGGTTAAAGAGCGCGCCGAGGAAGCGCTGCGGCTTTCGGGCGCCTCGCTGCCCGAGCTCATCAAAAAGGTCGTGGCCAAGGTCGCGCAGGGTGGCGGGCAGTGTGAGGAAGTGCTGTCTGCCGTTGATGGCCGGCAACAGACCGTCGCACGCGATACTCCGTTCGCCGCATCATGGGCGGCGGCGGATCAGCTTTACGCGGACCTGGGCATCGCTACGTCGTCCGTATCCGACGATCGCGATTGGGACACAATCTATTCCGAAGCCATGGATGAGCATTATCGCCAAAAGGGGATGATCCTGTGAGCGGGGCTCCCCTCAAAATAATGGTGGATACCAACGTATGGGTCGATTCGTTTTGCGTCGACCATGCCGAGTCGCTTGCCGCGCGTGCGTTTATTGGGCAGGCGACGGAGACGGGGGCGTTGCTGTTCTTCCCGGTGCATATCGCTAAGGACGTACTGTACGTTGTCCAACACGAGCTGAAGCGTAGCGTTCTTGCCAGCGGGGGAGCGCTCGACGAGGCTTCTGCCTGCGCGATTGACGATGCGGCGCTGGCGTTTGTTCGGAATATGACCGAAAACGCCACGGCCGTGGGTGCAGATGCGTCGGACCTTTGGCTGGCCGACAAATACTTAGCGCTCCATCGCGATTACGAGGACAACTTGGTGCTCGCTGCGTGCAAGCGCGCACAGGTCGATTACTTGGTGACCAACGATCGCAAGCTGCTCGAACATGCCGTTCTTGCAGCAAAGACCCCGCGCCAAATGATGCCGATTCTTGCTCTGGCCGAACGTGGTGGCGCGGCTATCGGTTGACGCGAACTGTTTGCAGGCCTCTTGGACGACGATGCGCCAAGGGGCCCGCTTCTGCTATTTACAAAAGCTCGGCCTTAATGGTGGGACTTTCTGCGAGCTGCTCGGCTGCCTTTTCGTCGGAGCTGTCGAGTGCTGCCAGACTGCGGTAGACCCACTCGTTGACCTGGGTGTTCTTGACGCCTGCGGTCTGCATAAGGGCGCCTACCTCGCGGATTGCTGCGAACAGATCGGCCTTGGGCCCCGCGAGCTCGACCTCGATACCGTGGTAGGCGGCCACGCCGCGGTTCTCGCTCACGTGGTCGATAAAGCTCTCGACGGTCTCAAGCTGCTGGGCGAGAGCTACATCATCGTCAGCGTCCAGCGCAACAAGGGCGTTCGATACCGTGAGGGCGGGATGTCCGCAGGGGACAAAGCCCTCGATGACATCCATAGCTTCGGTAATGGTTGAGCCCAGGCCTGCGAGGGCATTGACGAGTTGCTGCTTGGTATCCATAACGGTCCTTTCGACGGGTCAATTTTGCTTGGCGAAAATATACGTTACGCGATCGGTAGCAAAAGTGCGAAGTGCGGCGCACATTGGGGTCTTCACAGCTCGTGCATAGAACAGCTGTCCGCTTTCAGAACGTGGTAAGATAACACTCCACAAGCGGGGCTCACCCCGCATGTTCCTTGAAAAGTCGACGGGTGTTGGGTGCTCGTGCCCAATGCCATCCAGACTTTCCCGACATTCGGGGGCGACTGGTTTCGACACGATAGCTCTGAGAGAGGAAGCAAGCCGAGGTCTCCTCGCCTCGTTAAACAGGGGTACCGTCAAATTGAATTGACAACAACTCTTCTTTTGAGCCTATGGCTCTCGCTGCTTAGTTTATAGCGGCGCGTCAACCCGGTGATTTCCCCGACACCGGCGCGACGTCATGTTAGGGGAATGCTCCTGCGCACGTAATCGGTATGGCGCAGGCTAAGACCGAACCGGTTAGGACGCCGCGAGCGTGTCGCTGCGCGCAAAGCGTCCGAGACTAAACCAGCGACTGAGCTTGGAGATGCCAATCAGGGGGCTTTCGTGGACCGGAGTTCGATTCTCCGCGCCTCCACCATAAGTAACAGGCAGGTAGATATTCGTATCTACCTGCCTTTTTATTTCTAGTCCGTACCGCGGAGAATCGAACTCTATGCAGGGCGCGGGCGTAAAGAAAACGTCGCGGCAGCGCAGGGTGGGACGTGCTTTCCCAATGGCGGCCCAGGCGGAAAGTCCATCCCGGAATCCGCGCTCAGACTGGGACGTAGTTTCCGGATGACACATCAAGCGGAAACCGCATCCCGGAATCTAAGCTCGGAATGGGATGCATTTTCCAGATGGCGGGCTCAGCGGAAACTGCAACCCGGAATTTGCTCTGAGAATGGGACGCGCTTTCCCGCCGGCCGCCCCGCCCTCCTCAACTCCAAAACCTGCGCGCCCTCCATTCCAAAACTGGGTAGAAGAAAGCCAAAACGCAATCGCAGGAGGTCAATATGACTGCAGAAGATAAGGCAAAGAACGCCGGCAAGGTCGCGCTCGTCCTGGAGGGCGGCAGCTTCCGCGGGCAATTTACCGCAGGCGTGCTCGACGTCCTCATGGAGGCTGGCGTCGAGATTCCGGCGGTATATGGCGTATCGGCCGGCGCCCTCAACGGCGTGAACTACAAGTCGCACCAGATCGGCCGTGCCAACCGCATCAACCTGGCTTTCTGCAATGACAATCGCTTCATGGGCGCCGCATCGTTTGCGTCCACGGGTTCCATCGTGGGTTACGACTTTATCTTCAACGATGTCCAGGACCGCCTGGATCCCTTTGACAACGAGACGTTCGACGCGAGCCCCATCGAGATGTACGCCGTCGCGACGGACATGCTCTTTGGAACCGCCACGTACCTCCCGGTTAAAAGCGCAGTGCTCGACCTCGACGCCGTGCGTGCCTCGACCTCGCTGCCGCTGGTGACGCCGCCGGTCGAGATTGACGGGCACAAATACGTCGACGGCGGCGTAGCCGATTCGATCCCCATCGAGCATGTGCTCGAGGAGGCGGGCTTCGACCGTGCGGTCGTCATTGTTACGCAGGACCGCTCGTACGAGAAAAAGCCCTACGAGTTTATGCCTGCCGCGCGCGCCCGCTATGCCGACTACCCCTATCTGCTCGAGGCTATCGAGACGCGCCACGACCGCTACAACATACAGCGCATGCACCTGTGGAAGTATGAGCGCGAGGGCCGTGCGTTGGTCGTCGCTCCGCAAAAGCCGGTCGAGGTCGGCCATGTCGAGCACGATCCGGCAAAGCTTTTGGACCTGTATATCCAGGGCCGTCAGGAGGCAAAGCGCCTGCTCGCGGAAATCCAAGAGTTCGTTGAGCGCTAACGACGGCGAACCCTCAAAAAATGACAACAGCTAAAAAGCTGGAAAATCACGGCTCGTGGATGACATGTGCAGAAACTCTGGTCGGAGCCAAAATACCTGTTGACTCGTACGGAGAGCGGGGTAATATGGACGGGTTACTTGCAGAGCCCCGTGAATCTCTGTAACAACACGTACTGTACATGGAGGAGTCTAAGTGATTTCGAAATCGACTCACTACGCCAAGCAGGGCGAGGTCCAGCGTAACTGGGTTCTCGTCGACGCCGATGGTGCTGTCCTGGGCCGTCTTGCCACCCAGATCGCAATGATCCTGCGCGGTAAGAACAAGCCCCAGTTCACGCCCAACAGCGACTGCGGCGACTTCGTTGTCGTCATCAACGCCGATAAGGTCCAGCTTACCGGTAACAAGGCCGACACGAAGACCTATTATCGCCACAGCGGCTACAACGGCGGCCTCAAGGCTGAGAGCTTCCGCCAGGCTATGGAGAAGCACCCGGAGAAGGTCATCGAGCGCGCCGTTCGCGGTATGCTGCCCAAGACCACCCTCGGCCGTGCTCAGATGACCAAGCTTAAGGTCTACGCTGGTGCCGAGCATCCGCATGCTGCCCAGAACCCCACGAAGATTGAGCTGGAGGCTTAAAGATGGCTGAGAACACCGTTGTCTACCAGGGTACCGGCCGTCGTAAGAACGCCGTCGCCCGCGTCCGTCTCGTCCCCGGCACCGGCAAGGTGACCATCAACAAGCGTGACGCCGAGCAGTATTTCGGCCGTCATCAGCTCGTTGAGAACGCCCTTGCTCCCTTCAAGGTGACCGACACCGCCGGTCAGTTCGACGTTATCGCTCTGTGCGATGGCGGCGGCATCTCCGGTCAGTCCGGCGCTCTGCGCCTGGGCATCGCCCGCGCTCTTCTGAACGCTGGCGACTACCGTGCTGACCTCAAGAAGGCCGGTTTCCTTACGCGCGATGCTCGCGTGGTCGAGCGCAAGAAGTACGGCCTCAAGAAGGCCCGCCGCGCTCCCCAGTTCTCCAAGCGCTAAGGTTTTATCTCCTTTCGAGATACAATGTACAAGCGGGGCCTGCCGATTCCTCGGCGGGTCCCGCTTTTCTTTTTCGACTAGGGTGGGCGGTTGCATATCGCCTGCTAGGGAAGGAGCGATCCTATGCCCCAGAACATCTTCGGTACCGACGGCGTCCGTGGCGTCGCCAATGCCGATCTCTCGTGCGACCTTGCGTTTCGCCTGGGCCGCGCGGCGACCAAGTTCCTTGGTCCGGACATCTGCATCGGCCGTGACACGCGCCTTTCGGGCACCATGCTCGAGAGCGCTCTGACCGCCGGCATTATGGCCGAGGGCGGCCGCCCGCATTGCTGCGGCGTCATCCCCACGCCTGCCGTGGCACTGCTCACTGTTCAGAACGAGCTCGACGGCGGCATCGTTATCTCCGCTTCGCACAATCCGCCGGAGTTCAACGGCATCAAGTTCTTTAGCCGCAAGGGCATGAAGCTTCCCGATGCTGTCGAGGAAGAGATCAGCGCCTGGGTCATGTCCGAGGAAGCCATGGCTGCCGACACGCTGCCGACCGGCGCCGGCGTGGGCCACATTATCAAGATGAAGGACGCCCGCAAGGCATACGTCGACCACGCCATCGATACGCTTGATGGCCTGAGGCTCGATGGCCTGGTCGTTGCCGTCGACTGCGGTCACGGTGCTTCCTGCCAGACTACGCCCGCCGCGCTGCAGCGCCTGGGTGCCACGGTCCATGCCATCAACACCGATTACTGCGGCACCGACATTAACGTTGAGTGCGGCTCTACGCACCTTGAGCCCCTGCGCGAGCTCGTGCTGCGCACCCACGCTGACATCGGTCTGGCCCACGACGGCGACGCCGACCGCGTGCTCTTTGTGGACAGCGAGGGCAATGAGATCGACGGTGACTACATCCTGGCTATCTGCGGTTCTGACCTCGCCGCTCGCGGCAAGCTCGCCAACTCCGAGATCGTCTCGACCGTCATGTGCAACCTGGGCTTCTCCATCGCTATGAAGGAGCAGGGCTTCGAGATGGTCCAGACCGCCGTGGGCGACCGCTACGTTCTGGAGCGCATGCTCGCGGACGGCGCCGTCATCGGCGGCGAACAGTCCGGCCACATCATCTTCCTGGAGCACAACACCACCGGCGACGGCCTGGTGACGGCTCTGCAGCTTCTGGCCGTGCTCAAGCGCACCGGTCGTACCCTCACCGATCTTGCCGGCATCATGAAGAAGTACCCGCAGGTACTCGTCAACGTGCATTCCGACAACAAGGCTGGTCTGGACGATTGCCAGCCCATCTGGGATGCCGTCGCTGCTGCCGAGAAGGAGCTTGACGGCCGCGGCCGCATTCTGGTGCGCCCGAGCGGCACCGAGCCGCTGGTCCGCGTGATGGCCGAGGCCGAGACGCACGAGCTGACCCAGCGCGTTGTCGACGACATCGTCGAGGTTGTCAAGCGCGAACTTCCCTAATGGTCAAAAACCGTTGCCAAGTGGTAAACTGTTAAGGTTATTTTGATTGATTGGTATGTCTGAGGGGGAGCATGTTCACTAAAGTCCTAAGGTCTTTTGGTATGCGTGGTCGAGTCCTTACGCTGGATGCTCCCATCTCGGGCGACGTCATTCCGCTTTCCGAGGTAAACGACCAGACGTTTGCCACCGGCCTTTTGGGCCAGGGCGTGGCGATTCGGCCCACCGGAACGCGCGTGATTGCACCGGCTGATGCCAAGGTCGAGGCCATTTTTCCCACGGGACACGCCGTTGCGCTTAACACGGTCGATGGCTTGGACGTGCTCATCCACGTTGGTTTGGACACTGTTCAGCTCGAGGGCAAGCACTTTACCGTACATGCGCAAGTGGGTGACATCGTCCATAAGGGTGATGTACTCATTGAGTTCGATCGCGAGGCAATTGCTGCCGAGGGCTACGATGTGACGGTTCCCATCTTGGTGTGCAACTCCGTTGAGTTCTCGAGCATCAAGGGTTCCGTTGGTGTGCATGTCGAAGAGATGGACCAACTCATCGTTGCTCGCGAGCGCTAGCAAGTGCACGTGGCCATTAGCCTACAATTCAAACACGTTTACGGAGGGCGCCCTTGAAAGAGGACGCCCTCCGTGGCAAGATGGGATTTGTCCGAGGCTAAACAGCTTTGGGTCACCGTGGACGGGCAGGGGCCTCGACGCGGCTAGACACGAGACACATACATTACGCGACCTCGCCCTGGTGGCCGCACACGTTGGTTGCGGCCGACGCGGGCCGCGGGCAAGTGCTTGTAAGGGAGCCTTGCCTCTCTTGTACGAGAAAGGACGCGTAATGAAGATCATTAAAGCTAAAGACTACGAGGATATGAGCCGCAAGGCCGCTAATATCATCTCGGCCCAGGTTATCCTCAAGCCCGACTGTGTGCTGGGCCTTGCCACCGGCTCCACCCCGATCGGTGCCTACAAGCAGCTCGCTGCTTGGTACAAGAAGGGCGACGTCGACTTTGCCGAGGTCAGCACCTACAACCTGGACGAGTATCGCGGCCTTTCGCACGACGATCCCCAGAGCTATCACTACTTCATGCGCGAGAACTTCTTCGATCACATCAACATCGACCTGAACAACACGCATGTGCCCGATGGCTCCAACCCCGATGCCGCCGCTGCCTGCTCTGAGTACGACAAGATTGTCGCCGCCGCCGGTTACCCGGATCTGCAGCTGCTCGGCATTGGCAACAACGGCCACATCGGCTTCAACGAGCCCGATGACCACTTCTCCAAGGGCACGCACTGCGTCGACCTCACCGAGAGCACCATTCAGGCCAACAGCCGCCTGTTCGACAGCATCGACGATGTTCCCCGTCAGGCCTACACCATGGGTACCCAGACCATCATGTATGCCCGCATGATCCTGGTCGTCGCCAACGGCGAGGCCAAGGCTCAGTCTGTGCATGACATGTGCTATGGTCCGGTTACACCCGAGTGCCCGGCTTCGATCCTGCAGCTGCACACCAACTGCGTTGTCGTTGCCGACGAGGCCGCCCTTTCGCTCTGCGAGTAGCGCGAATCCTGCAGCTCGACATAGCCTTGCCTAAGGCCTCCGCTTTGCGGGGGCCTTTTTGCTATCCCTTTCCGCACGCTTGACCAAAATCTTGGCGCAAGCTTGACGAATGCCGGATGCCCAACAGCTTGATTTATTCCATACCAGATTCTATGCAAAAATGCCACTAGAAGGTCGTAGACGGTAGCGGGTGCTAGGCGAGTTGAATGACATGGCTGAACCTTGTTCATCTGCGTTACACTGCCGCTTAGATGGGACAAGCTGACAAGCTCATTTACCTGCTTAAAGACCGATTAGTCGGGGGATTAATAACAATCGGCCCTCGCTGTACAAAAACTTGCCGCTTGCGTACCAAAAGACAACCTAAAACACAAAGTCGCTCTATTCATAGCGCGGCTTGTATGGTCTTGCGGCTACAGTGTCCATACGGTCGAGTTGAGGAGCGGGCATGGTAAACGATTTGAGCGGTATAGACGACCTCGAGCTGATGCCGTTAGGCGGAGGCTATATGGTGCGACGCGAACGCTTGATGAATGAGCTTATCGCCAAGGGCCGAAAGGCCGGCATCGTGGTTCTTTATGCACCCGACGGGTTTGGGAAGACCTCGGTGCTGCTGCAGTACACCCATGAGGTTAAATGCGACCCGACGCGAGGCCCCGTGCGGATTATCGAGGCCGATCGCGCCACTGGGCGCGAGGTGTTTATGCAGCTCGAGGTGGTTGCCGAAGAACTCAAAGACAAACCGCACTCCCTTATCGCGATTGATAATGTGCCAAACCTCGATCAGCACGATACCGAAGACCTCATCGACAGGATTCGCGGCCTCCGCGCTATGGGGGTAGGGGTCTTTATCTCCTGCCGTCCTTCAAATCGTCAGCTGATTCATGGGCTGGGCGATTCGGTTAAGATCAATGCGCAGATGCTCAAGGTGCATGCCTATGAGTATTCGGCGTGGGCATCGGCGTTTTCGATCAGCACATCGCTCGACTTTTATCAGCTCACGCAGGGCGTGCCCGAGCTCGTTTCGGCATTGCAGACGGGTCTGTATGGCCAAGGCGACGTAGCCGGCCTGCTCGAAAACGAGATTGTCAACGTATATGGCGCGGCACTTGCCGATCTGGCTTCGCTCGACAATAATGCGCTGTTTTGCGTGGCATGTCTCATGGTTTTGATGGGCGAGGGCAATATCGCAGAACTCGAGGCCTGTGGGGTGAGGCTGTCGATGGTCGACCAGTCCTACTTTGTACGCGACTACCCGATCTTTGGCTTGGACCCCGCCGAGCGGAGTTTTACGTGTCTGGGCACGGAGGATAACGGACGCTTGCGCTTACGTAAGTTGGTGGCCGAGATTCGCCCCGAACTTGTTCCGAGGGCGGCCCGGATTTTGCTTAAGGCGGGCCGATGCGATGCGGCGATGGGCCTGGCAGACGCCTTTCTGGACCGTGAAGCGGTCCTTGAACTTGCTGGACAGTATGGGGTCGATCTTGCTCTGACGGGGCACGGGGCCGATATCTGCCGAGCAGCGCTGGGCACGATCGATGCCGACGATCCGGCTCCAGAGCCAACGCCTGCCGAGACCCTTGGCGTATATCTGGCAGCGGTTAGCGTGTCCAATACAAAGCTCGCCCGCTATATGGCATCGGTCATCGAGCGCGGGGGCGAACGGGCGGCCTGCGAAATAGACCCTGTTTCATGGAGGGTGGCCCAGACGCTGACGGCTGTTTGCTATGGGGACAACGGGCTTGGGCTTCCTACGAACCTGGCCGTACCAGAAATCGAGACGTCCCACACCGCACTTGATATGTTGTCTGCGCATATCGAGGTCAAGCGCTGCCTGACCGAGCGGGGAGATGACGGCGGCGTTCTACAGCAGCTCAAAACGAGCAAGGCCTACGACTGCGAGCTCGACATCGCGGGGATTGTTATACGGGCCGATAGCATGCTGGTGGAGCTCTTTGACGGGTCGTTTGCGGGAACCGACGAGCGCGACGACGAGATGACGGTGGTGCGGGAGGCGCTCGACGTACGTGGGCTTAAGGCGATGGCTATCTGGGTGCGCATGGTGTTGGCGGCACGGCGGCTCCTTTCCGGCTTGCCGGTAACCGACGATGCGGCGTTCAACGAGCTCGATCGTTTTGCCGTGCGCATGCGCGACAACCAGATTCAGCTGTTTGGCCTGTTGTTAGAAGGCTGGCAGTCGCTGGCAGAGGGACGGCCGGTTAATGCAAAGTTCCGTGCGGTCCAAGTGCTCAAACTTGCCGAGGAGTCGATTGCGTACATGCGCGATAACGCATTGCTGCTGGAGCGCGCAGCGTATCTGCGAAATACATCGATGGTTTCGGTGCGCGAGGAAGCGGAGTTGCTCGATATAAGCCAGACGCAGGTTGGTGGCGCAGAAGCCTGGATGGTGGCGCTGCATTTGGCGTGCGCGGGACGAGATAGCGATCTTGCGGCCTGGATGTCCATGAACCGTGCGGGGATTCTAGAGCCATCGTATCGTCTCTTTGCGCGCCTTGCCATGCATTGTCTGGGCGAGCCGGCGGGCAGGATACGCAAGAAGCTTCCCGTGCGCGAGCTGTCGCGGTACTCGCTGCGCGACGATTTGGAAGGGGAGGGCGAGCGTCTGTTCCAGGCTGGCGAGGTTGAAGCCGTTGATACCATCGACCATATCGAGATTCGCATGTTTGGTGCGTTTCGCGCCGAGCGCGACGGGTTTCCCATCACGGACAAAATGTGGCGCCGCAAGAAGGCGGCGACGCTTGCCGAGCGGCTTGCGCTGGGCATGGATGCGCTCGTCGATCGTGAGACGCTGGCCATGGAGCTGTGGCCCCATGCCGAGTTTAATAGCGCCCGCAACAACCTGTACTCGACGATATCGCGCTTGCGGTCGGCTTTGGGACCGACGCCGGATGGCAAGTCGTGTGTGCTCATTCAAAATGAATGCATCGGACTCAACGGCGACTACGTCAAGACCGATGTACGGCTGTTTGACCAGATAAGCCGCGAGGTTTTGGGAAATCGCACGGGTGCGCGCGGGCCCCATTTAGTTGAGCTGTGCCTTAAAATTGAGCAGCTTTATGCCGGACCGCTGTATGTTCCCAATGGCTGTAATCCCACCTACTTTTTGCGTATGCGACGCATTATGCAGTCAAAGTACATCGATTGCATGATTAAGGGAGCGAATGCCGCTCTAGAAGAAAACGATCTGCAGTCGGCGATTTGGCTGGCGGAGTCGGGGCTTCGGCAGGAAACGTCGCGTGAGGATATGGTGCGCTGCGCCATGCGCGTCTACAGTGCGGCGGGGCGGCGGCGCGATATCGTCGAGCTGTACAGCGGGCATATGCACCATCTGAGGGAGCAGGTCAATGGCGTGCCCGAGCCCGAGACGCGGCGTCTATACGAGCGTTTGGTGGAGGGGCGGCTCAATCGCGTGCTGGTCGAGCGATAAAAAACGGGCGCCCGAAGTACTTGGGCACCCGTAAGCTTGCTATGTGTTGGCTCGCCGGATCATTGGCTCTTAGACGAGCTTGATCTTCTCGATGTCCTTGCGCGAGGACTCGCGATACAGCGAGAACTTGCGGCCGATGACCTGGACGACCTCGGCGTGGCAGCGCTCAGCGAGCTCTTCGGCGGCCTCGCGGGCGGAAAGACTGGAGCCATCGAGCACGGAGCACTTAACGAGCTCGTGCTTCTCCAGATAGGCGACCGTCTGCTCGACGGTGCCCTCGTTGACATCGGACTTGCCGATGATGATGGCGGGGTTGAGGTGATGGGCCATGCTGCGAAGCTGCTTGACCTGTGCTCCTGTCAGTGCCATGGGTTCTCGCTTTCTATGTATGGGGCGCCCCGCAATGGGGCCTTAATCTACGTGAGCTGTCCCACGATAGCGCAGGAACGGCGCGGTGTGGAGCGCGTTTGCCCAGTTCAAAAAGAATGCGGATGCCGAGTGAGTGGGCGGTGCGGGCTGCGAACAGACTACGAGCGGGGTGCAGAGACCGGCTCCCATGCAATAAACGCCCAACGGACCTTGCGGACGTGGTCGAGTATATAGCGCCCCTGCGGCACGCCCTTGGAGCCCGGCTCACCGGCATGGGGATTCTCGATCATGTGCTGGGCGATGTAGTCGCGCAGACGGTCGACCTTATCCTCGTTGCCATGCTCAAGCATGCGGGAAAAGTCCGCCACGCCCGCTTCAAGGCTGTCGAAGGTATCGCGACGCGGCGATTCAAAGTACGTGACCTGCGGCAGGGCACCCATCTGAATGAGGATGTTGAAGGCGTACACAAAGCCATTGCTGCAGGTAACCGAGGCGCCAATAGCGTTCATCAAGTGCAGATCATAGCGCGGGCTGGAGTTAGCGACCATCGTGACAGCACAACGCCGACGAGCCGTACGGTCGAGCTTGGCAAGCGCACCTTTTAGATCGGTCGTCGTAACCGACCGACTGGCAAAGGCAACATCCACCGCTTTCGCGACCGGTCCAACCAAATCCCAATCATCATCCCAAGCAAGCTCAAGCGGTGTAATGCAATCCTCGAGCCCATAGTACTCAATGCCAGCATCAAGCGTGCCCAACATAGCAGGAGAGAAGTCGGCAGCAATTACGGAATGCCCAGCCTGAGCAAGCGGAATAGCAATCGACCCAGCCCCACACCCCATATCGAGCACCGACTCACCAGGCTCAAGCGCCAACAGCTTTATAAAATCCCGAGCATACGGGGCAGTCTCCAGTGGACGAAAATGCCGAGCCCGCTTATCCCACTCAAAAGAATCATCAGCCCGATGCCGAGCGGCCTGCAGACGCATCCATTCGCCATTCCAATCCGCAGCAAGCAGCTCAGAACGATTCTCCCCATCAACCACGGGCCAACCTCCTAGCAACAAAAAAGCGACTCCTCCCAAAAGAAGAGCCGCAACCAGCATATATCAGAAAGAACCGTTCCAACGCCAAACCGCCCTCACAACCAAGGCGGGCAGGAGCGAAGCGACTGCCAAAGGGATAGAACCCAACCGAGGTCCCGTTGTGCGGGAGCCCCGGGGAGGGCAAATATATAAGGTCGATCGCGAGTTCCGCACGAGCCGGAGAGCACTTAATGTGCTCTCCGTGCGAGTCAGGACTGTCCGAGCAGGCGACCTTATATATTTGCCCTCCCCGGGGCTCCTCGCCCGAACCCCTCAGCTAGTTCTTCAGCGAGTTCAGCGGCGCCGGGAATCGACCACCACGGTGGGCAAGCACGGTGCCGGCGTTGGGGTTCACCGGCATGATGGGCGCACGGCCGAACAGGCCGCCGTACTCGACGCAGTCGCCCACGCCCTTGCCGATGGCAGGAATCACGCGGACGGCCGTGGTCTTGTTGTTGATGACGCCGATGGCCATCTCGTCGGCGATGATGCCGGCGATGGTCTCGACCGGGGTGTCACCGGGGATAGCGATCATGTCCAGGCCAACGGAGCACACACAGGTCATGGCCTCGAGCTTCTCGAGCGAAAGCGCACCGGCCTCGACGGCGGCGATCATGCCGGCGTCCTCGGACACGGGGATAAAGGCGCCGGAGAGACCGCCCACGCTGGAGCTGGCCATGACGCCGCCCTTCTTGACGGCATCGTTGAGCATGGCGAGCGCGCAGGTCGTGCCGGGGCCACCGCAGGTGCCCACGCCGATGATCTCGAGGATACGGGCAACGGAGTCGCCGATGGCAGGCGTGGGAGCCAGCGACAGGTCGACAATGCCTTTCTCGACACCCAGACGGCGGGCGGCCTCGCGGCTCATGAGCTCGCCGGCACGGGTGATCTTAAAGGCGGTCTGCTTAATCTTTTCGGCGACTTCCATCATCGAGGCGGAGTCGGGGAGCGTCTCCAAGGCAGCAGCCATAACGCCGGGGCCCGAGACACCAACGTTGATGACGGCGTCGGCCTCGCCACCGCCGTGGACGGCGCCCGCCATAAACGGGGAGTCCTCGACCATGTTGGCAAAGCAGACAAACTTGGAGGCGCCAACGGAATCCTGGTCGGCCGTGAGCTTGGCGGCATCGATGATGGTCTGGGCGGCCATGAGCACAGCGTCCATGTTGATGCCGGCGCGTAGGCTGGCGACGTTTACGCTGGAGCAGACGCGGCTCGTAGTGGCGAGCGCCTGGGGGATGGACTGGATGACGCGGCGGTCGGCGTCGCCGATGCCCTTCTGGACGAGTGCGGAGAAGCCGCCCAGGTAATCGATGCCGAGCGTCTCGGCCGCGCGGTCGAGGGCATACGCGATGGGGGTGAGGTCCTCATCCTTGCAGCACGCGGCGATCTGCGCCACCGGGGTGACGGAAACGCGCTTGTTGACGATGGGGATACCGTACTCGCGCTCGAGGTTCTCGGCGGTCTCGACCAGATGCTCAGCCGTGTGCGTCACGTGGTCGTAGATCTTCGTGCACATGCGGTCGAGGTTCTCGTCGCCGCAACCCATGAGCGAAACACCCATGGTGATGGTCCTGATGTCGAGGTTCTGTTCCTCAACCATGCCGCGGGTTTCCGCGATTTCTGCGGGCGTGATCGCCATCCTTGCGCTCCTATCTGCCAAAACGAGCATAGTCTTATCTATTCTAACGTGCCGCACGTGCCAAGTGGCGCGTGCGGCACGTTTTGGTGCTCGGTTGTTTCCGTTGTGTTACTGCCCAAAGACCTCTTCGGCGATGCGAGCGCTTTCGGCGGCGTCCTTGGCGTAGTAGTCCGCGCCGATCTGCTTGGCGTATTCGGGGGTGAGTACGGCGCCGCCTACGATGATCTTGACGCCCGGAACCTCGGCATGGAGCAACTTGATGGTCTCTTCCATGGCGACGACCGTGGTAGTCATAAGCGCCGAGAGGCCGACGAGTTTGATATCGCGCTCCTTGACGGTCTTGAGTACCTCCTGCGGATCGACGTCGCGGCCCAGGTCAAAGACGGTATAGCCGTAGTTGTCGAGCAGCATCTTGACGATGTTCTTGCCAATGTCGTGGATGTCGCCCTTGACGGTGGCCACGCAGATCTTGCCCTTGTCGGCGATCTCGCCGGCGGGCATCAGGCGCTTGATGGTGTCGAAGCCCACACGCGCTGCCTCGGCCGAGGCCATGAGCTGCGGCAGGAAGAACTTGCCCTGGTCAAAGAGGACGCCAACTTCGTCGAGGGCGGGGATAAAGTGATTGTTGATGAGGTCCATGGCGTCGTGGTCGGCCAGCAGGCGCTCGGTCTCGGCAGCGATCTCGCCTTTGCGGCCCGAGACGACCATGCGTCGAATCGGGTCGTCGTTGCCGTCGGTGCCGGGGGCGCTTGCAGCAGGCGCGGCATTACTCGATGTGGCCTGAGCTGCTGCCGGGTTTGCGGCGATCTTATACGGATCGGTCCAGCCGGCGTAGCGCTCGATGTATCCGGTCGAGCCCTCGTCCTCAACGCTCAGGACGCGATAGCTGTAGACGGTGTCCATAAAGCGCTTGGAACCCGGGTTCATGATGGGGGCGTCCAGGCCCGCGCCAAAGGCGGCGGCCAAAAAGACCGAACCCAGCAGCGGGCGGGCAGGCAGGCCAAAGCTGATGTTCGACACGCCGAGCGCGCATTTGACGCCCAGGCGCTCCTTGCACAGGGACATGGCGCGCAGGATCTGCTCGGCCTGGCGCTGGTTGGTCGAGGCGGTCATGACCAGGCAGTCGATGAGGATGCGGTCCGGTCCGATGCCGTAACGGGCAGCCTCGGCCACGATGTGCTCGGCGATGGCGAAGCGAGCCTCGGCGGTATCGGGGATGCCGCCTTCGTCGAGCGTAAGGCCGACAACGTTGGTGCCGTAGTGGGCGACCAGCGGAAAGATCTCATCCATGATCTGCTGCTTGCCATTGACCGAGTTGATGATGGGCTTGCCGGCGTAGCGGCGCACGGCGGCCTCGACAGCGGCGGGATCGGTGGAGTCGATCTGCAGCGGCAGCAGCGTGGAGCCCTGGAGCTGCTCGGTGGCCTGTTGGATGATCTTGACCTCGTCGATCTCGGGCAGGCCGACGTTGACGTCCAGGATGTCGGCGCCCTGTTCCTGCTGGCTGATGCCCTGGCTCACGACGTAGTCCAGGTCGCCGTCGCGCAGGGCCTGCTGCAGGCGCTTTTTGCCGGTGGGGTTGATGCGCTCGCCGATGACGGCGATCTTGTGGCCGTCGCAGGGAAGGTCCACGACCGTTTGGGCGCTCGTGACCGACATGCTGGGCTTGCGGCGGCGCGGGCTGGGTGTGTGGTTGTCGATAAGCGTGCGCAAGGCCGCCATGTGCGCCGGCGTGGTGCCGCAGCAACCGCCCACGACGCTCACACCGTCGGCGATCATGCCGGCGACGGCCTCGGCGTATTCGGGGGCTTGGATATCAAAGACGGTGTTGCCGTCGTCGTCTACATGGGGGAGTCCTGCATTAGCCTGCACCATAACGGGCTTGTCGGTAACGGTGAGCATACGTGCGGCGAGTCCTCGGAGCTCGGCCGGTCCTTGGCTGCAGTTGATGCCCAAAACGTCGGCACCGATGGCGTCGAGCGTGATGGCGGCGACCTCGGGACTCGTGCCCAGGAAGGTACGGCCGTCTTCCTCAAAGGTCATGGTGGCAAAGACGGGCAGGTCGGAGTTCTCGCGGCAGGCGAGGACGGCCGCCTTGATCTCGGCAAGGTCGGTCATAGTCTCGATAATAAAGAGGTCTACGCCCGCATCGACGCCGGCGCGCACCTCCTCGGCAAAGAGGCCGTAGGCCTCGTCAAAGCTGAGGGTGCCCAAGGGGCGAAGCAGTGCGCCGATGGGGCCGATATCGCCGGCGACGTAGCGGGCGCCGGCCTCGCGGGCACAGGCGACGGCCGCGGCAAAGACGTCTGCCACGGTGGCGGCACCGTCGAGCTTGTGGGCGTTGGCGCCAAAGGTGTTGGCGGTGATCACGTCGCAGCCAGCCTCGACGTACTGGCGCTGAATGTCGGTAATGACCTGGGGCTCCTCAAAGTTGAGCAGCTCGGGCAGGGCGCCCGCCTTCATGCCAGCGGCCTGCAACATGGTGCCCATGCCGCCGTCGAACAGTAGGTGCCCCGTGCCCTCGATGGCCGCACGCAGGCGACCGTCCTTAATGCGCAGATCGTCGATCGTGCGCGTCTTGTACGTGGCACCGTTGCGACGTGCGGCATCAACGGGTGCCGCCAGCGCGGCGCCGTCCAAATCATGAGTGATAAGCGGAGTAAACATCGAGGGCTCCTAATGGCTGGAATAGCAGGTGGTGTGGGCGGCGCGGAAGCGGCAGTTCTCGCGCATGCGGCAGATATTGCAGGTGGGGCGGGTCTGGGCGTCGTGGACTTCGCCTTCGAACAGGCCGATCACCGCGGTCACGCTTTTGGTGGGCATGAGCAGGCTGGTGGGCGTGACGGTCAGGCCGATGAGCCGCGTGGCGTTGAGCGCATTGACGATCGAGCGCTGGGCCGAGAGCGGGCAGTCGCCGTAGCCGGGACTAAAGCGCCAGTTGCCGGCGAGCCCATGAACGGCGGCGTCCGTCTTGACCTGCTGGTCCATTTGCTCAACGGCGGCTTCCACGTAAGCGGAGCACGCGGCGTCGAGCACGGCGCCCTCCAGGGGATGTTGGGCTCCCGTGATGCGCAGGCGACGCTCGGCGTCCATGCCGAGGGTGCATGCCATGAGTGCGGCAAAGCGGGCGTCTTTGAGATGTCGATAGATATCGCGACCGCGCAGCTCAACGTTGGTGCCGACCAGACGGATGCAAGGCTTGCCCTGCTCGTCCACGCCCGTGGCATCGACGGCAAACACGCGGCGCACGCCACGGGGCTCAATGTCAAGTTCCAGACGCTCGACCACAAGCTCAATACGTCGTGACAGCTCGGGCTCGATCTGCTGGCCGCCGTAACCCAGATACCGCAGCATCTCGGCACGGTCGACACGGGGATGGTGCGCGGCATCGACACGGTAAAGCGCCGGCGACGCAAGGTCGGCCGGCACTTCGACAGCGGTTGTATCGATGTGCGGTTTTTCCATTACCCCAGGCGCTCCATAATGGTCGCGGCGATCGCAGGACGGTTCATAGTGTACAGGTGCAGACCGTCGGCACCGTGCTCCTTAAGGTCGCAAAGCTGGCGGGCGGCATAATCTACACCGGCCGCCTGCAGGCTCTCGGGGTCGTTCTCGTACTTGGCGAGAATCTTGATGACGGGGGAGGGCAGCGACGCGCCGCACATAAAGACCATGCGGCTGATCTGCGACTTGCCCATAAACGGCATGATGCCCGCGGTAATGGGCACGGTGATGCCGGCCTTGTCGGCAAGCTCGCGAAAACGGTAAAAGCACTCGTTATCAAAGAAAAGCTGCGTCACAAAGAAGCTCGCGCCGGCGTCCTGTTTTTGCTTGAGGTGTTCGACCGAGACGTTGAGGTCCTCACAGGCAATGTGGCCCTCGGGGTAGGCTGCGGCGCCCACGCAAAAGCCGGCGTCGACGAGCTCGGGGATGAGGTCGCGGGCGTAGGCGTAGTCGGAGGCGGGCTTGTCGTCCTCGGTCGCGCCGGCGGGAAGATCGCCGCGCAGGGCCAGCACGTTTTCCACGCCGGCCGAGCGATACTCATCGATCTTGGCGGCGATATCGGCATGCGAGCGGCCCACGCAGGTAAGGTGTGCCACCGAGGGTGTATCGAATTCGCTCGTAATCATATGCGCGATGGGGGCGGTGGTGGCGCCGTTGCCCGAGCCGCCAGCCGAGCAGGTGACCGAGACAAAGCTCGGCGAAAGCTTGCACAGATTGCCTGCCACTTCGCGAGCCGTGTCGAGGGTGAGCTCGCCCTTGGGCGGGAACATCTCAAACGAAACAGGTGCGGTGCCCTGGGATGCTGCCTGCTTAAAAACCTCGTCGACGCGCATATCGTGCTCCTCTAGATACGTAATAGTGTGATGTGTTGTAAGGATTCTACTGCACCACTGTGCCACGGTGGAGTTTCACTGGCTATTTGGGGATACCAATCAAAGATGCCTTGCTATCGGCTTTCTCTATAACAGAGCGGCTAATCTAGGCACGGACTATAAAGACTGGTATCTGATGCAAAATACCAGTTAATAGAGCTCCATCCCAAATTGACTACCCTTAAACCATGGAGAGAGGTCTGCAATTTATACAGTTGATTGGCTGTTAAGGGTGGCAATACCGCTGCGATGCGGTAACCTCATTGATTGGTTTCGCGACAGCAACATAACGGTAATGTCGCGGAAACACGGCGAGTCTAAGCTATGACTCGTTCGTTAGTAATCAACACC
>CAUEUQ010000029.1:0-21207 GCA_959021215.1 uncultured Collinsella sp.
TGGAGAGAGCGCTCCCGCAAACTGCCTCTTGACAACTTATAGGAGCGTCGGTTTTTATTTTACCGATTACGGCATGCTCGGGGGTTCCCGGCCTGGCCCCGTAAACCGGCATGGTTTTGAAATCGCCGGGTCGGCGGGAGCGCGATTGGCCCCGATAATGGGCCCGGCGCCGGCGGGATGGTCGTTGGGCGGATGGCGGCCCGTGGGGTGGAAGCGAAAACCGGCGAGCGGCGGAACCCGAGATGCCCTGGGGGCGCCGGGGAGGAGGGCGGCGGCAGCGCCGCCGCCTGCGGCGCGCGCCCCGCGGGCCGGATCCGGCATCGCGGGTCCCTTGCCCTCGAGTCCGCGCCGCGCTCTCGTCCCAGCGGCGCCCGCGCCTCCGGAAAGTTTTTCCAAAATTGTCCTTGCATCGGCGGGGGAGTTCCCGTATAGTATTTCTTCGCACGGGGGCGTAGCTCAGCTGGGAGAGCGCTTGACTGGCAGTCAAGAGGTCAGGGGTTCGATCCCCCTCGTCTCCACCCGAGCATTGAATGAGGCTCCAACGCAAGTTGGGGCCTTTTTTCATATAGGCACACAAGGTCAAAGGCGGCACCATGATCCTCCTGGTCGACAAGATCGAAAAAAGCTTCGGCGCACGCGTCCTCTTTAGCGGCGCGTCCTTCCAGATCAACCCCGGCGAGCGCTTCGCGCTCGTGGGACCCAACGGCGCCGGCAAAACCACCATGCTCAAAATCATCATGGGCATCGACAGTCCTGACGCCGGCCAGGTCCAGTACGCCAAGGACTGCCAGGTGGGCTACCTAGAGCAGGAAACCAACCTGGAGCAAAAGAACACCACCATCCTTGCCGAGGTCATGGCGGCCGCCAAGGAAATCCGCCGCATGGGAGAGCGCGCCAACGAGCTGCAGGCTCAGATCACCGAGCTCTCCGAGCAGGGCAAGGACGTCGATGCGCTCCTCAACGAGTACGGCCAGGTCCAGGACCGCTTTGAGCATCTGGGCGGCTACGAGCTCGAGAGCAACGCCCGCAAGATCCTGTCCGGCCTGGGCTTTAAGGTCACCGACTTTGAGCGCCCTTGCTCCGAGTTCTCGGGCGGCTGGCAGATGCGTATCGCGCTCGCCAAGCTCTTCCTGCGCCACCCCGACCTGCTGCTGCTGGACGAGCCCACCAACCACTTGGACCTCGAAAGCGTCCAGTGGCTGCGCGGCTTTATCGCCAACTACGACGGCGCCGTCCTCATCGTCAGCCACGACCGCGCCTTCATGGACGCCTGCGTCGACCACGTCGCCGCGCTCGAAAACCGTCGCGTGACCACCTACACCGGCAACTACAGCAGCTACCTCAAGCAGCGCGAGGACAACCTGGAGCAGATGCGCGCCAAGCGTGCCGCTCAAGAGCGCGACATCGCCCACATGCAGGTCTTCGTTGACAAGTTCCGCTACAAGCCCACCAAGGCAGCCCAGGCCCAGGAGCGCATCCGCAAGATCGAGCAGATCAAAAAGGAGCTCGTCATTCTGCCCGAAGGCCACAAGCACATCGACTTTAAGTTTCCCGACCCACCGCGCTCCGGCGATATGGTCGTGGGCCTCGAGGGTGTGTCCAAGTCCTACGGCGACAAGCACATCTACAGTGACATCGACCTCAAGCTCTACCGCGGCGAGCATGTGGCGCTCGTCGGCCCCAACGGCGCCGGCAAGTCCACCCTCATGAAGATCCTCGCCGGCCTGGAGCCACCCACTACCGGCACCCGCGACCTGGGCACCAACGTGGGCGTGGCCTACTACGCTCAGCACGCACTCGAGGGCATGACCGAGTCAAACACCGTCCTGCAAGAGATCGACACCGTCACGCCCAAGTGGACCGTGCCGCAGCAGCGCAGCCTGCTGGGCGCCTTCCTGTTTAGCGACAACGATTCCATCGAAAAGCAGGTTCGCGTCCTTTCCGGCGGCGAAAAGGCGCGTCTGGCCCTGGCAAAGATGCTCGTGGCCCCCGAGGCGCTCCTGTGCCTGGACGAGCCCACCAACCACTTGGACATCGACTCGGTGGACATGCTCGAAAACGCCCTGCAAAACTTCCCCGGAACCATCGTGCTGATCAGCCACGACGAGCACCTGGTGCGCGCCGTTGCCAACCGCGTGATCGACATCCGCGATGGCAAGGTAACGGTCTACGACGGCGACTACGACTACTACCTCTACAAGCGCGAGGACCTTACGGCCCGCGCCGCTGCCGAGGCGGCAGGGGAGAGCGTACCAGCCGCGGGCAAGTCCGCCAAGGTCACCGCGGCCCAACCCAATGCGCCCGCCGCCACCCCCAAGCCGGCCGAGGGCAAAAAGACCAAGGAGCAAAAGCGCGCCGAGGCCCAGGCCCGCGCCGCGCTCAACAAAAAGCTCAAGGGCGTGCGCAACCAGCTCAAGAAGATCGAGGCGGAGCTCGACAAAAAGCGCGCCCGCTACGACGAGCTTATGGAATTGATGGCAAGCGAAGAGCTTTATGCCGATCAAGACAAGTTCAACGCCGCACTGGGGGAATATAACGGCCTTAAGCAAGAGCTACCCAAGCTCGAGGACGAATGGCTGGAGCTTTCCACCCAGATCGAAGAGGAGACCGCGCGTGAACTCTCGTAAGGCCGCCGCCGTGGCGATGAGCATCATCGCCATCGCTTGTCGCATCTGCGGCATTTTTATGAGTGCGATGACTGTGCTGCTGTGCTTTAGCGGCCTCACCGCCAAACTGCAGATCGTGGGCTTTGTCGTTGAGCTTTCGCGCGCGCTGCCGAGCGCCATCGCCGGCTACGGCGTCATCACGTCGCCCTTTGGCGGTGTGTTCCGCCTGGATTACGCTATCGTCGCCGTCATCCTGTTTGTGATCGACCACCTGCTCACGCGCGCCTCGCGCCGTGTCCGCTAGGGGAGCGCCATGTCCAGCAGCTACTTCATGAACCTGCTCGCCAGCGCGGTCGCCGTCATCGTTGGCATCGTTATCCACGAGAGCGCGCACGCTGCCGCGGCCTGGGCGCTCGGCGACAAAACGGCGCGTTCGCGCGGACGCGTCTCGCTTAACCCGCTTAACCATATCGATCCGTTTGGCACCGTCCTCCTGCCGCTGCTTATGCTTGCCGCCGGCGGTCCGGTGTTCGCCTTTGCCAAGCCCGTGCCCGTCTACCTCAACAACCTCAAGCACCCCAAGCGCGACGAGGTCCTGGTGAGCGTTGCCGGCCCCGCGTCGAACATCGCGCTCGCGTGTCTTGCCGCGGTCTTCATGCGCCTGGCCTATGGCAGCCTCTACACCAGCATGTCCTTTGCCCTGGCATCGCAGATCATGAACTTCGGCGCCACGTTCATCGTAGTCAACCTGTCACTCGCGTTCTTCAACCTCATCCCGATCCCGCCGCTCGACGGCTCGTCGATCATCGTGCCCTTCCTCAAGGGCAAGGCGCTCAACAACTATTACCGCCTGCAGCAATACGCCATGCCCATCCTCATCCTAGTGCTGTACCTGCTGCCCATGTGGACCGGCATCGACGTGATCGGCCGCTATTTCGACGTTACCGTGTATCCGCTTGCTGAGCAGCTGCTCAACTTCGCAATCGCCGGTATCTAAGGTAAACTAACAGGTCGACCGTGCAAAACGGTCGTAACATGCACCCAAACCGCGCCGCGAAGGCGCCGTCAAAGGAGGTCGAAGATGTCTTATCGCGTGTCGACGCAGGTCTACAGCGGACCGTTCGACCTGCTGCTGCAGCTGGTAACCCGCCAAAAAGTAGATATCGGCGCCATCTCTATCAGCGAGGTGGCCGAGCAGTACCTTGCCGAGGCCGAGCGCATCGAGGCGCTGGACCTGGACGTGGCGAGCGACTTTTTGCTGGTCGCGGCAACCCTTTTGGACATCAAGGCCGCCTCTCTGGTGCCGCAGGAGGCCCCGCGCAAAGTCGATGACGACGATGACGAGTTCGACGAAGACCTCGAGGAGCTCAGCGCGCTCGACGGCGACGCCCTGCGCGAGGTCCTAATCCAGCGCCTGATTGCCTACAAGCAGTTTAAAGGCGCGGCGGCAGCCCTCGGTGCTCGCATGCAGACCGAAAGCCGCATGCACCCGCGTGTGGCCGGTCCCGACCCCGAGTTCTTGGGCCTCATGCCCGACTATCTTGCTGGCATTACCTTGCGCGGTCTCGCCGTCATTTGCGCCGACCTCGACGGCAAGCGACAGACCTTCTTGCTGGAGGCCGAGCATGTGGCGCCGCATCGCGTGCCGCTCGACCTGACCGTGGCCTCAGTCGACCGCTTTACCATGGCGCACCAAACCTGCACCTTCCGCGAGCTACTGGACGGCGATGCCACCACCGAGCAGCTCGTCGTCACCTTCCTAGCTATGCTTGAGCTCGCCAAGCGCGGCTCGCTCACGCTGAGCCAGGACGAGATCTTTGGAACCATCCGCATCAACCGCGTCGAGGGCGCCGAGGCCTATGTGCCCGGCGAGGGCCCCGAGCTCACCGAATAGGAGCCGCAACCATGTCAACCCTTTCCACGCTGGAGGCAAACAGCCTCAAAGGCGCCCTCGAGGCGCTGCTGCTGGTGTCGAGCGACCCGGTGAGTGCGCCCGCGCTGGCCGGCGCACTGGATATCGCCCCCGGCGAATGCGCATCGCTGCTCGCCGAGCTCAAGGTTGAGTACGAGGAGGCCAACCGCGGCTTTCAGCTGCGCGAGGTCGCCGGCGGCTGGCGCCTGTTTACGCACCCCGCCTACCACGACGTGGTCGAGGCCTATGTGTTGAGCTGGGACACGCAAAAGCTGTCGCAGGCGGCGCTCGAAACCCTGGCCGTCATCGCATACCACCAGCCCGTGACTCGCGAGGTGGTCAAGGGCATCCGCGGCGTCAATTCTGACGGCGTCATCGCGTCGCTCGTGGACAAGGGCCTGGTGCGCGAGCTCGGCCGCGACCCCCAGCGCGGTCAGGCCATCATTTACGGCACGACCAACGCCTTCTTGGAAAAGTTCGGCCTGCGCTCCACCCGCGACCTGCCCGATCTAGAGCAGTTTGCCCCCGACGAGCAGTCGCGCCAGTTTATCCGCGAGCGTCTGAGCGGCCGCAGTATTCAGTCCACGCTCGAGGAACAGGCCGAGGACCTGGACGAAGAGCGTGAACTGCTCGATACCGATGTTGAAGATGTTGAGGCAGTCGAGGACTTGGAGACCCTGGTCGTCGACGAGACCTCGGAGGATTTGCATGACGAGGACTAACGAAGTAGGGGAGACGCGCGCCATAGGCAACGCAGTACCCGCAACCGACACCCAGCCCGTCTACCCGCACACCATGCGCCTGCAGCGCTTTTTGGCGCGTGCGGGCGTGGCGAGCCGCCGCGGCTCGGAGGACCTGATGACCGCCGGTCGCGTGACCGTCAACGGCCAGGTCGCGACCGAACTGGGCACCAAGGTCGATGTCGACCGCGATCACATCGAGGTCGACGGCATGCGCGTCAAGCTCAACCAGGGCGCCGTGTACTTGATGCTCTACAAGCCGACCGGCTACCTCACCACCATGAGCGACCCACAGGAGCGCCCTTGCGTGGCCGACCTGGTCCCGCGCAACCGCTTTCCGGGGCTCTTCCCGGTGGGTCGCCTGGACCGCGACACCACGGGCCTTTTGCTCTTTACCACCGACGGCGACCTGTCGCAGGACCTGCTGCACCCGAGCAAGCACGTCTACAAGACCTACCAGGCGCTCGTGGACGGAGACTTGTCAGACCGCGATCTTGAGCCGCTGCGCCGCGGCATCGAGCTCGACGACGGCCTGTGCCAGCCGGCGATCTGCCGCGTCATTAACGCGCGCGAGGCCGTGGCCGTGGCTCCGCAAGGCGTCAAGCCCGGCACCACCGCCGTGGAGGTCATCATCCGCGAAGGTCGCAAGAACCAGGTTAAGCGCATGCTGAGCAAGATTCACCATCCGGTAATCCGTCTGCATCGCTGCAACTTTGCCGGCCTGGAGCTCAAGGACGTGGCCAAGGGCTCGTGGCGCGAGCTCACCGACCGCGAGGTGCAGATCCTCAAAAGCGGCGGCATCCCGCCCAAGCAGGCGAGCGCCAAGTGCAACGGCGGCAAGCCCCAAGACACGCCCGCCAGCCGCACGCGTCACCACGGCAGCCACGGCTCCGCGCCCAAGCGCAACACCTACCGCGAGCGCTACACGGGCTAGGCAACCCGCCGCGCCCCAACGCCCGCGAACCATACCAGCACATCAACCACCGAAAGGAAGCATTGCATGATCGTCGCCATCGACGGCCCCGCCGGTTCCGGCAAGTCCACCATCGCCAAGGAGATTGCCCGCCAGCTGGGCTTTAACAAGCTCGACACGGGCGCCATGTACCGCGCCGTCACCTTCGCCGCGCTCGACCGCGGCATCGACCTGGACGACGAGGCAGCCATCGACGCCCTCGCCGAGCAGATCGAAATCCGCTTTACCAACGGCACCGGCGAGGACACGCGCCTGACCATTGACGGCCAGGACGCTTCGGCCGCCATCCGTACCCCGCAGGTCGACGCCAACGTGTCCAAGGTCTCGGCCTATCCGGGCGTGCGCGCCGCCATGCTCATCCATCAGCGCCGTGCCGCCGAGGACCGCGATATCGTGGCCGAGGGTCGCGACATCGGAACCGTCGTGTTCCCTAACGCGCAGGTCAAGGTCTTCCTGACAGCCGACCCGCGCGAGCGCGCCCGCCGCCGCGTGCTTCAGCGCCACCAAAACGATGCTCAGCCGCTCACGTCCGAGCAGCTCGAGGCCGAGGTCGACGAGACGCTCGACGCCCTTAAGCAGCGCGACAAGCTCGACAGCAGCCGCGAGGTCGCCCCGCTCGTGCCCGCCGAGGACGCCGTGCACGTCGACTCCACCGCCCACACCATCGACGAGGTCGTCTCGATAATCGAGGATCTCATTAACCAAAGGAGGTAGCCCATGCGCCTGTTTAAGCAGACGCCAGAGGACTATTACAACGCCCCCTACGCCGAGTTCCCGGCGCTCATCCGCGGCACCGTCGTCGTGGTTATGGCCATCCTTTGGGCCTTCTCCAAGCTCATGTGGCGTTGGAAGGTCGAGGATGCCGATCTGCTGTTTGAGCGCCAGGACGGCCGCGGGAGCGTAGTCATCTGCAACCACACCTCGATGGCCGAGCTCTTGGCCGTGGAGACGGCGCTGTTCTTTGGGGGGCGCCGCATTCGTCCCATCTTTAAGTCCGAGTTCGCCAAGAGCAAGATTGTGCGCTGGGCCTTTAGCCGCGTAGGCGGCATCCCCGTGGAGCGTGGTACTGCAGATATGAAGTGCCTGCGCGCCGCCCAGCATGCGCTGCAGCGCGGCGAGGACGTTCTGATCTTCCCCGAGGGCACGCGCATCCGCTCGCGCGAGATCAAGCCCGAGGTCCACGGCGGTTTTGCGCTCATCGCCCAGATGGGCAAGGCACCTGTGAACCCGCTCGCCATCTGCGGCTGGTCCGATATCACGCCCGCGGGCAAAAAGCTCATGCGCCCTAAGAAGTGCTGGATCCGCGCCGGCAAGGCCGTCTCGCTTTCCGACGCACCGGCTGGGCTTAAGCGCACGGAGCGCCTGGAATGGTTTGAGTCCGAGGCCATGAACCGCGTCTACGCCATGCGAGACGATCTGTGCGCCGAGCATCCGGGCAGGTTCTAGCCATGAGCGAGAACGTGACGAACACCGCCGCGACTGCGTCCGACCAGGCAACCGCGCCTTCCATCGAGATCGCCGCCCACGCCGGCACTTGCTACGGCGTACAGCGTGCGCTCGATATGGCGCTGGCCGCCGCGCCGCAGGCAGGGGAGAGCGTTCAGGTCCATACCTTAGGTCCGCTCATCCATAACCCCATCGTGGTGCGCGAGCTCGCTGAGGCAGGCGTTGGCTTGGCCGAAACCCTGGACGACGCCGCATCGGGCACCGTGATCATCCGCGCCCACGGCGTGGTGCCGCAGGTGATCGATGCTGCCCGCAAGCGTAGCCTTAACGTCGTCGACGCCACCTGCCCTTACGTCAAGAAGGTCCATATTGCAGCCGAGCGCCTGGTGCGCGAGGGCTACCGCGTGGTGGTCGTAGGCGAGCCTGGTCACCCCGAGGTCGAGGGTATTCTGGGCCACGCCGGCAATGATGCGCAGGTCGTGAGCTGTGCCGCCGACGCCAACGCCTTGTCGCTCAAGGGCAAGGTGGGTCTGGTTGTGCAGACCACCCAGACTGCGCAGAACCTCGCCGAAGTCGTGGCCGTTATCACTCCGCGGGTGCAGGAGCTGCGTGTGATCAACACCATCTGCGCCGCCACGAGTGAGCGTCAACAGGCAGCAGCCACACTTGCCAACCGCTGCGACTGCATGGTCGTGGTGGGCGGCAAGAACTCGGGCAACACCCGCCGCCTGGCGCAGATTTGCGCAGACGCCTGCAAGCGCACGTATCACATCGAGGAAGCTTCCGAGCTCCAGGCCGCGTGGTTTACCGACGCTCACCACATCGGCATCACCGCCGGAGCCTCAACCCCGCAAGAACACATCGAACGCGCCGTCGAGCGCATCAAGGAGCTTTGCCGCTAATCATGGACCAGACCGTACCCGCATACGCCGCCGAGGTGGCCGATTACGGGCGCAGCCGCGACCCCGAGCCGGGTGAGGGCGCGCTCGTAAAGAACGTGTGTCCCGAGTCGCCCGCGTGGGATGTGGGTATCGAGCCGGGCATGCGCGTGCTCACGGTCAACGGCGAGCAGCTCACCGACATGATTGTATGGCTTTGGGAAGCCGACGACGACACCGTCGAGCTGGAGGTATTCGATCCGCGCGACGGCACCGTCACCCCCGTCGAGCTCGACCGCTTCCCGGGAGAGGACTGGGGCCTCGAGTTCGATGGACCCATCTTCGATGGCATGCGCACCTGTGTGAACGCCTGCGTGTTCTGCTTTATGACCATGCTCCCCAAGGGCGGTCGCTCCACGCTCTATATTCGCGACGACGACTATCGCCTAAGCTTTTTACAGGGCAACTTTGTCACGCTCACGAACCTCACCGACGAGGACGTGCAAAACGTCATCCAGCGCAACATGAGCCCCATGAACGTGTCGGTCCACGCCGTGAGCCCCGACGTCCGCCGTCGTATGATGGGCCGCAACGCCCAGCGAGGCATGGACGTGCTCGAGACCATCATGGCCGCCGGCATCGAGATTCACGCGCAGATTGTGTTGTGCCCCGGCATGAACGACGGCGAGGAGCTGGAAAAGACCCTGCGCTTTTGCGAGGAGCACGAGCAAATCACCAGCCTGGGCATTGTGCCGCTCGGTTTTACCAAGCATCAAAACCGCTTTAGCTGGTCCTACAGCGACAAGCCCGAGCTGGCGCGCGAGACCATCGCGATGATCAGGCCCTTCCAGGACCGCGCCTATGAGCGCTTTGGCCGCCACACCTTCCAGATGAGCGACGAGTTCTATCTGGACGCTGGCATCGATCCTCCCGAGGCTGACTTTTACGACGGCTACCCGCAGTACTACGACGGCATCGGCATGATCCGCTCATATCTGGACGAGACCGACGACGTGCTTGCAACCGACGCCGAGCGTCTGACCCGCGTCCGCGCTGGCATCGCCGAGCGCAACCAGCGCCTTCTATGCCTCTCGGGCGCCAGCGCACGCGACACGGTGGCCCGCTTTGTGGAGTCGCCGCATGGTCTCGGCGGTACCGTCACTGCCATCAAGAACCGCTACTTTGGCGGCAACGTGGACGTGACCGGCCTCATCGTCGCGTGTGACATTCTGGAGCAGCTGCCCCAAGATCTGTCGGGGGTTATGCTCTTTGTGCCTAAGCTCATGTTCAACGCTGACGGCATGACGCTTGACGAGTATCATCGTGACGATTTACTCGCAAGCCTTACCGGTCGCGGCGCCGAGGTTCATGTGGTGTCGACCATGCCGCATGAGCTGCTCGATACCCTGGAGCACATCCTTGGCATTGTGCCTGCCGACTCTACTAATTCCGCTGACCCTACCCATTAAAGGAGAGCAGATGAAACCTATCGTCGCCGTCGTCGGACGCCCCAACGTGGGCAAGTCCACGCTCGTTAACCGCCTGGCCCAGACCTCGGACGCCATCGTCCACGAGTCTCGCGGCGTCACGCGCGACCGCTCGTACCACACGGCCGATTGGAACGGCCGCGAGTTCACCATCGTCGACACGGGCGGCATCGAGCCGCTCAAGAGCGATGACGTGTTTGCCACGTCCATCCGCGACCAGGCGCTCGCCGCCGCCGAGGAAGCCGCCGTCATCCTGTTTGTGGTCGACGGCCGCACCGGCGTCACCGAGGAGGACGAGTCGGTCGCCCGCATGCTCAAGCGCTGCGACAAGCCGGTCTTTCTGCTGGTGAACAAGCTCGACAACCCCGATCGCGAAAACGACAGCATCTGGGAGTTCTATTCGCTCGGCATCGGCGAGCCCACGCCGCTCTCGGCCCTGCATGGCCACGGCACGGGCGACCTGCTCGATGACATCGTGGCCCTGCTTCCGGAGGAAGAGGACGAGGTCGCCGATGAGTTCCCCGACGCGCTGAACGTCGCCATCATCGGCCGTCCCAACGCCGGTAAGTCGTCGCTGTTCAACCGCATCCTGGGCGCCGACCGCTCTATCGTGTCCAACATTGCTGGCACGACGCGCGACGCCATCGACACCGTCGTGGAGCGCAACGGCAAGCACTACCGCATGGTCGACACCGCGGGCATTCGCAAGAAGAGCACCGTGTACGAGAACATCGAGTACTACTCCATGGTCCGCGGACTGCGCGCCATCGACCGCGCCGACGTGGCGCTGCTCGTCGTCGACGCCTCCGTGGGCGTTACCGAGCAGGACCAGAAGGTCATGGGTCTTGCCATCGAGCGCGGCTGCGCCATCGTGGTGCTGCTCAACAAGTGGGACCTGCTCGACGATGACCGCAAGCGCGAGGCCTGCATGGAGACCGTCGACCGCCGTCTGGGCGTCATGGCTCCCTGGGCCCAGTACCTGCGCATCTCAGCCCTAACCGGCCGTAGCGTCGATAAGATCTGGTCGATGGTCGACGCGGCCGAAAAGACGCGCTCGCAAAAGATCAGTACCTCACGCCTCAACACGTTCCTCACCGACCTGCGCGAGTTCGGTCATACCGTGGTGGACGGCAAGCGCCGCCTGCGTATGCACTACGTGACCCAGACGGGCGTCAACCCGCCGACGTTCACGTTCTTCGTCAACCATAGCGACCTGGTCAACGACACCTACCAGCGCTACGTGGAGAACCGCATGCGCTCGACCTTCGACTTTGCCGGCACGCCCATTCGACTCTTCTTTAGGAAGAAGGAGCAAAAGGATGCATAATCCGATTCTTCTGACCGCCATCTGCGCCGTGGTCTCGTTCTTTATCGGGGCGATTCCGTTTGGTCTGATCCTGGGCCGCGTGTTCAACCACACGGACATTCGTAAGGCAGGCTCCGGCAACATCGGCACCACCAACGCCCTGCGCGTGGCCGGCCCCAAGGTGGCCGCGCTCACGCTGCTGCTCGACTGCCTTAAGGGCGCCATCTGCGTCCTTATCGCGCGTCCGCTCATTGCCGACTTGGGCTATGGCTTCCCCGTGAGCATTATGGCCCCCGGTGCCGCCGGCGACTGGATGCTCGGCGTCATCTGCCTGGCAGCCGTGTGGGGCCATATCTTCTCGCCCTACCTCAACTTCCATGGTGGCAAGGGCATCGCAGTTGGTCTGGGCGTCATCCTCGCTTGGTACTGGCCCATCGGACTTTCGCTGCTGGGCATGTTTATCGTGGCCGTCGCCATCACCAAGTTTGTGTCGGTGGGCTCGCTTGCCGCGGCCATCGGTCTTCCCATCGCTGCCTGCGCGGTCTTTCCGTACAGCAGCCTCGGACTTAAGTTTTGCATGGCGCTGATCGGCATTACTGTGGTGTGGGCCCATCGTGCGAACATCAAAAAGCTCATGACGGGTAAGGAGTCCAAGCTCTCGTTTACCAAGCGCGTCACCGAGCCCGACGATAAGTAGGAGAGAGTCATGAATGTTGCGCTGATTGGCTCCGGCTCCTGGGGAACCGCCGTCGCGGGCCTTGCCGCCGCGCGGGCCGAGCGCGTGACCATGTGGGCCCACAGCGAGCAGACGGCCTCCGGCATTAACGGCGAGCACCGCAACCCCCGCTACCTTGTGGGCTACGAGCTGCCCGGCAACGTCGTCGCCACGACGGACCTGGCGCAGGCGCTCGACGGTGCCGAGGCCATCATCTTTGCCGTTCCCTCGACGCACCTTCGCAGCGTGTGCCACCAGGCCGCTCCCTTTATCGCCGCCGATACCCCGGCGCTCTGCCTCACCAAGGGCATTGAGCCCGAGTCCGGCCTGCTCATGAGCGAGGTCATCGCCAGCGAGATCGGCAACGAGTCGCGCGTGGCGGCGCTCTCGGGCCCCAACCATGCTGAGGAAATCTGCCGCGGCGGACTTTCTGCTGCCGTCATCGCAAGCAAAGATCCACAGATAGGGGAGACCTTTAAGGACCTGCTCCTATCCACGGCCTTCCGCATCTACCTGTCGCAGGACATGACCGGCGTCGAGGTCTGCGGCGCCATGAAAAACGTTATCGCCATCGTGTGCGGCATCTCCGCCGGCACCGGTGCCGGCGACAATACGCTTGCCCTTATCATGACGCGCGGCCTGGCCGAGATCAGCCGTCTGGTGCACGCCCGCGGCGGTCAAGCTATGACCTGCATGGGACTCGCCGGCATGGGCGACCTCATTGCCACCTGCACCTCGGAGCATTCGCGCAACCGCACCTTTGGCTACGAGTTTGCCCACGGCGTGTCGCTCGACGAGTATCAGACGCGCACGCATATGGTGGTCGAAGGCGCCGTCGCGGCCCGCAGCGTCAGCGAGCTCGCCCGTTCACTGGGCGTAGACATTCCGCTCACCTTTGCCGTGGAGCAAACGCTCTACAACGGTGTTACTTTGGATAGGGCGCTCGAGATTCTTACCGACCGCGTACCCTCTCAAGAGTTCTACGGACTCACCGACTAGCGCAGAAAGGCTTCTACCATGGGTTCCATCAAAATCGCTCCTTCGATTCTTTCGGCCGATATGGCTAACCTCAAAGGCGACCTCGACAAGATCGCCGGCGCCGACTTTGTGCACTTCGACGTCATGGACGGTCACTTTACTGGCAACCTCACCTTTGGCGTTGACATCCTCAAGGCCGTCAAGCGCTCAACTGACGTGCCGGTCGACGCGCACCTGATGGTGTCGAACCCCGACGAGACGGTCGATTGGTATGCCGACGCCGGTGCCGATATGATCACCGTGCACTACGAGGCCTCCACGCACCTGCACCGCACGCTCACGCACCTGCAGCAGCGCGGCGTTAAGGCCGGCGTGGTGCTCAATCCCGCAACGCCTGTCTGCGTGCTCGAGAGCATCATCGACGTTGTCGACATGGTGCTGCTCATGAGCGTGAACCCCGGCTTTGGCGGCCAGAGCTTTATCCCCGGTACCATTGCCAAACTGCACGAGCTCAAGGCCATGTGCGAGCGCCACGGCGTTTCGCCCATGATCGAGGTCGACGGCGGCATTTCTTCCAAGAACATCGCCGAGGTTGTCAAGGCTGGTGCCAACGTTCTCGTGGCCGGTTCCGCCGTATTTAAGTCCGAAGATCCCGCCGCTGAGGTTGCGCTGCTGCAGAAGCTGGGCAACGAGGCTGCACAGGAGGCATAAATCCTTATGACCGCAGGTCAAAACCGCATACCCGTGAATCTTGACTATGCCGCCTCGACGCCCATGCGCGCCGAGGCGCTCCTTGCGCAGCGCGAATATGACGACAGCGAGCTTGCCGGCGTCAACCCCAACTCGCTGCACTCGCTCGGCCGCAAGGCCGCCGCGCGCCTGGAGGTTGCCCGTCGCGAGATCGCCCATAGCTTTGGCGCACGCGTCCGCCCGTCCGAGATTGTTCTGACCAACGGCGGCACCGAAGCCAACCAGCTGGCGCTGCTCGGTCTTGCCGAGGGCGCTCGTCAGCGCGATCGCAAGCGTAACCGCGTGATCGTATCTGCCATCGAGCACGATTCGATTCTGGACAACCTGCCGCTGCTGCGTGCCGCCGGCTTTACCGTCGACCTGGTGCAGCCCTGCCGCGCGGGCTACATTGAGCCTGCCGCGCTTGTCGAGCTACTAGGCGACGACGTGGCGCTCGTGAGCATCATGGTTGCCAACAACGAGACCGGCGTGGTGCAGCCCATCCGCGAGCTTGCCGCGGCCGCGCATACCGTGGGCGCCCTGTTCCACACCGATGCCATCCAGGGCTACTTGCATATTCCGCTCGATGTCACCGAGCTGGGAGTTGACGCCATGACCGTTGCCGCGCACAAGATCGGTGGCCCCGTGGCATCTGGCGCACTCTACCTTAAGAGCCGCACGCCGCTGCGTCCGCGCATCTTTGGCGGTGGACAGGAAGCCGGCCGTCGCGCCGGTACGCAGGATCTGCGCACGCAGCTGGCCTTTGCCGCTGCCGCCTCGTCTCTGGCGCCCCACGTGGCCCAGGAGCGCGAAAAGCTGCAAGCCCTTTCCGACAAACTCTACGCCACGCTTACGGCCCATCCTCGCATTCACGCCACGATGGGCGACTACGCGCAGACAGATCGTCTGCCGGGTATGGTTTCGATCTACGTCGACGGCATGGACTCCGAGGAGCTCATCATCAAGCTCGATGCCGCCGGTTTTGAGGTGTCGGCTGGCTCGGCATGCTCGAGCGGCAGCATGGACCCGAGCCATGTTCTCAGCGCCATGGGCATTGGTCGCGAACAGGCCCTGGGTGCACTGCGTATCTCCTTCGATGACCGTGTGGACCCGGCCGATCTGGACGAGTTTGCCCAGACGCTGCTCTCGATCGTGGGTGCCGCATGATCGTCGCCGAGCTTGAGCGCGCGCTGCTGGCACGCTATCCCAAGGCGGACGCCGAGGGCTGGGATCATGTAGGACTCTCCGTTGGCGATCCGGCCGCGGAGATCACCGGCGTTGCCTGCGCACTCGATGCGACCGAGGCCAACGTGCGCCGCGCTCTTGAGGCCGGTGCCAACGTGCTACTGACGCATCATCCCATATATATCAAGGCGCCGGAGGCCTTTTGTCCGGCGGATGCCACACGCCCCCAATGCAGCGCGGCGCTCTACGAGGCAGCGCGTTGCGGCGTGAGCATCATATCGCTCCACACCAACATGGACCGCTCGCACGAAGCCCGTGTCTGCCTGAGCAAGCTGCTGGGTGCCGCACCCGTGAGCTCACTGGAGCACGTGGACGACCCCGAGGCCACCGGCCTGGGCGCGCTTGCAACGCTCAACGACCCGTGCACGCTGCGCGATCTTGCCACCCGTGCCGCCACGGCCTTCGGCAGCGACCCGCGTGTGTGGGGCGAAGCCGATCGCCCGTGCCGCACCGTCGCCATTTTGGGCGGCTCCCTGGGCGACTTTGGAGAACTCGCCATCGCCGCGGGCGCAGATGTCATCGTAACCGGCGAGGCGGGCTACCACGTGGCGCAAGACCTTGCCTTGCGCGGGCTGCCGGTGATTTTGCTCGGCCATGACCGCTCCGAAGAACCGTTCGTTGATATATTGATGAACTCTGCAGTTGACGCCGGGGTCGACCCCCGTCATGCGATTAAAATACTGGACCCTTGCCAATGGTGGACTGTGACAAAAGGAGAGAACTTATGAGCGCCGGCGCTACGCTACTCAAGCTGCAACAGATCGATTTGGAGCTCGCCCGCAACAAGAGCGAACTTGCCAATATGCCGGAGCTCAAGGAGCTCGCTTCCAAGCGCAAGACCTATGTGAAGCTCAAGTCCGAGATGACCAAGCTCTACGCCCAGCGCAAGGATCTGGACATTGAGCTCGACGATCTCAACACCACCGAGATTCAGACCAACAACGCCATCGAGGCTGCCAAGAAGCGCCACGTCGACGGCTCCGACTACCGCGAGGTCCAGGACCTGGAGAATGAACTCGCCACCCTGGCCAAGCGTCTGGACAAGATTGAGCACACCCGCAAGGATGTCGTCATCGCCCATAAGGAGGCGCTCGACCGCGAGGCCCGCGCGCAGGCAATCATCGCCAAGTTCGAGGAGGGCGTGAAGGCCGATACCAAGGCCGCCCGCGCCAAGGCTGCCGACCTACAGGCTCAGATTGACGCCGCCACTAAGGAGCGCACCGCACTTGCCGGTACGCTGCCGGCCGACGTGCTCACCGACTACGAGCGTCTGCTCAAGCAGTTCCGCGGCCTGGCCGTCGAGACCATCCAGGGCAACATCCCCACGGTCTGCCACACCGCGCTGCAGGCATCGTCCATGAGCGACCTCAACCACGACGGTAGCGAGATTACGCACTGCCCGTACTGCCACCGCCTCCTGGTACTCCCGAGCAAAGAAGCCTAGCGATGACGGCGGCATCCAACAATTCAATGCAACTTGAGGGAAAAACGATCCTGCTGGGCATTACCGGCGGGATCGCCGCCTATAAGTCGTGCAATATCGTGCGCCTGCTGCAAAAGCGCGGCGCGCGCGTCAAGGTCGTTATGAGCGAGCATGCCACCGAGTTTGTGGGCCCGCTCACCTTCCGTGCGCTCACCAACGAACCCGTTGCCGTGGGCCTCTTCGACGATCCCTCCGACCCTATCCACCACATTTCGCTGGCGCAGGAGCCCGATCTGGTGGTCGTGGCGCCCGCGACGGCCAATATCATCGCCAAGATGGCCAACGGCATCGCCGACGACCTCATCTCCACCACGCTGCTAGCCACGCCGCGACCCATCGTGATCGCACCCGCTATGAATAACGGCATGTGGAAGGCTCCGGCGACGCAGGCCAACATGGCCACTTTGCGCGACCGCGGTGTCCATGTGGTGGGACCCGGCAGCGGCTACCTTGCCTGCGGCGACGTAGACACGGGGCGCATGAGCGAGCCCGAGGACATCGTCGAGGCTGTCTGTGAGGTGCTCAACCCCGCGCCTCAAGACCTGGTAGGTAAGCGCATCGTGATTACCGCCGGCCCCACGCACGAACCAATCGATCCCGTGCGCTTCATTGGCAACCGGTCGTCGGGCAAGATGGGCATCGCCCTAGCAGGGGAGGCCGCACGCCGCGGCGCTGCGGTCACGCTCGTGTTGGGACCGACATCGCTCGATGTTCCCCGCGGCGTGGAGTGCGTGCGCGTGCAAACCGCAGCAGAGATGCTGGAGGCGGCGCTGAGCGCCTTCCAAACGGCCGATGCGGCCATTTGCGCGGCCGCTGTCGCTGACTACACCCCCGCAGCCCCTGCCAACCATAAGCTCAAAAAGGCCAACGAGCGCTTGGATCGCATCGAACTGGTCGAAACGGTCGATATTTTGGCTGAGCTCTCGCGCCAGAAGGGCGAGCGATGCGTGATCGGCTTTGCGGCCGAGACCGATAACGTTGTCGAGTACGCCGAGCGCAAATTGGCCCGCAAGGGTTGCGATGCCATTATCGCCAACGATGTCTCGCGCGCCGATTCGGGCTTTGGAACCGACACTAACAAGGCCTGGATCGTAAGCACAACGGGCACGCAAGAACTTCCCGTGCTAACAAAACCCCAGCTCGCAGATACAATTTTGGACTTGCTTCAAAATTTGTAAAAAAGTTCTTGCACAAGTCTAAAGTTTCGGGTTAATATACTCCCTGTTGCGAGCGAGAGCAGAGCAACGAATAAAAGCTTCGGGACGTGGCGCAGCTTGGTAGCGCACTTGACTGGGGGTCAAGGGGTCGCTGGTTCGAATCCAGTCGTCCCGACCAGAAGTTTGCAGGTCAGGCACCTAGTGCCTGACCTTTTTTGTTTTAAGCAATTGCTTAATTTTCAGTAAGCAACGGGGTGCCAAAAATCTACCTACGCGATATTCGCTTTTTGCGGTTACTTGCGCGTTTTGCACGCGCTTGAGCCGATTTATTAACGCGGTACGAATCTACATACGCGTAGCTGGTATACAGCCGATTACGAGCTGTACTTATCGCGGCGATTTACACAGATATAGCGACTGTAACGAACAAGCGTGTCGCTGTATTTAGTCCAGTACTTCACTTGATTGGTGGACAAGCGCGCTGTAGCAACGAAACGCCAAACACGATGGACTCTATATGAGGACGCCGCAGAGGTAATGGCGGGGGAGTGCGCCAGGCGCTCTGAGAGCCGCTGTATGACCCCATTTCTCCTCAACCCGATTACCTGTGCTATGAACCTCGAATTGTTCGAGTAATCGCCAAAAGAAAAGCCCTCGCAGGATTGCGAGGGCTTTGCGTTAAAAGAGATCAGAAGCAGAAAGCGGGGAGAACATAAAACGAGTCCGTCGCGCTGTAGCTGTAGCAAATACCGCCGCTTTGAACATAGCGAAAGGACGTGGAGCTGCGCGGTCTCACGGAGCGAGTCCAGTGGCTATAGCCTGATGCACCGGAATAGTTCGACCCCGTCACGCCCTTGGATTTGTAGCACTCGTACTGGATGCCGTCGGATTGCATATCCCCGTATACTTCGGTTGCCGAGAGCAGAAAAACCTTGTCGGTCGTCGCTGAGGGGGCACCGCCCCAGTTACCGCCAACGTTATCGGTTGTCTTTGTGACGGGTTTCACCTTTGACTGGAAGAACCTCTTGCCTTATTAAAGAAATACGCCAAATACAACGGATATAAAGCGGAAGGAGGCGACATCGAGTAACTATCAAAGGCCAGATTAAGGAGCCGGCCATGAAGAAATGCCTACCCTCCATCCTCTCAGCAGCTCTTTGCCTCTCCTTTGTCATGACACCATTTGTGCCCGTTGCGGCAGCCTATGCCGACGAGGGGTCTCCCGCCGAGAGCAGCGAGATCTACGTCGGAGACAACTACGACGAAAAATACGATATATCCCTTTTTGAGCGCGGACGCTGCACGGATTCATATTCCAAGGCGTGGTGCGATTCTCACGGATCTGCAAATAACCGCACCGTCCCTCACAAGGTCAAGCTGAACGCGAAGGAGGAGGCTTGCCTGCGCGATCTCTAGCTTGCTGGCACCGCTGAAGTTATCGCCGGTCTCGTGACAACCGGTCCTGGCGGCGGCTTGTTTGCAACCGCAATGACATCGTACCGACTTTTCACTTGCATGTTCTGAAAGGCAGTTGCCATGCAGTCGCAAAATCAATCGAGATACTTGACCACAATCGGCTTTGCCCTGCTTGCATTACTCTTTGCTAGCGACCTTTTGCTGAAACCGCCCAAGGAACTCGTTTCGCTTGCCATAGCCTGCATTTCCGCCCTTTACTTTACGGCAACCCTATTCGTCGGACTAAAGGAGAGGAAAAAAGGCGCAGTCGTTGCATCTGCCGTAGGCGTGATCACAGCCATTGCCTCATTCTTTATCTGACACATTGGTGATCTAGGGGCGATATCGTAGGAATACGACCGGGAGAGCCGGGACCAGATTACCCGGGTTGCCCGGTCGGCTCGCGCGACGGCGCGGCGGTTCCACAGAAAGATCTCCGGACTTCACGCCGTTTCTGATCGCATTGTAGACAGCCATCTCGTCTTCGCAGTCGGCGAGCACGCGGTGTGCGTCGTCGTTTTGGATGTCCAGTAAATCTCGAAGGTCCTCCATGCACCAGCGTCCGAGATCTGGCCATGCGCGTTGCGCGAGCTGATAAGTGTCGATTGCGATGTTGTAGTTAAAGTCCAGGCCAAAGCCGTCCCAGGCAGAACGGCTTTGTTTCCTTGATTATCAACTTCATCCGGACACTTCCCGCATTCATCCGTGTGTGTACGGATGAATGCGGGGTTCAATACCCCGGCGGCCTGATCGGCAGACCGCCGGGAATTCTCACTCCTCGAAAAAAGCCGGCACTCGGTTAGTCCTGCGCATCTTGAAATCGCCAGACTCATGGGAGACGTAGAGAATGCCGTCCATCCCATCTCGTGATGCATACGACAGGTGAACTGAACCGCAATCCGATCCATCATTGTCGAGAAGATCGAACGAATTCGGGTCGCTCGTTGCGGCCAAACGACCACTCAGACAAGAGCCATCGTCATTACAGATTTGCCATTCCATGTCTTCGCCTGCAAGAATCGCCATAGACGGCCTGGTCGCGCCATCGTTGACATACATCCCGTCTATGCCAAACCCATTTTCAGCGCCATCGATGAACGACTGCTCGGACCTATACCTCGCAAATGATGCACATAGCACCATTGCAAGACAAAGTACAAAGCCAACAATCGCTATCTTTGCATAGCTCTTGCCTATCATGTCATTCACCTCCCTCGTATGTATCGAGGTATTCCTGCTTGAGCGTCTGCGAGGACGACTTGATCTTTTCCACGAGCGTGCCGGCTTCGATGAAGTAGAACGAGTCGGTGAGGTCTGCCAGGTCGTCGAGCAGATGGCTTGAAATGAGCACGCTGCGTCCCCGCGCCACTTCGCTGCGCATCGCGTCGCAGGAGGTTTTCCGTTTTCCCGGATCGAGGCCGTTCAGCGGTTCATCGAGGATGAGGTACGGGCAATCGGTCGCTATCGCCATGGCAAGCTTTACCTGCTGCTTCATTCCTGTCGAGAGTTTACGGGTCGGCTTGTCGAGATATGGGGAGATTCCGAGGGAGTCGCAGAGCGAGTCGATGTCGGCGGCCGATTTCCACGCCTCCCTAACGAAAGCAAGGTGCTCGATGGCCGATAGCGTGGGATAGAGATCCGCGCCGCCCGAAGAGCTCAGGTAGACGAGTTCTGCAAATTCGGCTGATCGACGTTGGCAGATTCCGTCTGCCGCCAGGCTTCCCGAGCGGATGCGGGTGGGAAATTGGCCCGACAGCGCTTCAAGAAGGGTGGTTTTCCCCGAGCCGTTGGGGGCAACGAGGCCCGCCGCCGTTCCCGGGCCCAAGGAAAGCGACCCGATCGAAAGTATCGTCGTGCTCCCGTATCCCACGCTCGCGTCCAGAAGCTCGAGCCCATGGTGCTTTTTCGCGGGTCCAGGCTGTTTGGGCGAACGTGTCGCAACGGCGCCGACCGTAAAAAAGACCGCGACGTATGCCAGGGCCACGGCAAGCATCGATGCGCTGCCCGAACCGGAGCCAATGAATTCCGTCGGGAAGCATCCCACGTAACCCGTTGCCTCGATAGGCGAGAACACGGCCAGCGGCAGGAGATTGAGCG
>CAUEUQ010000030.1:0-21198 GCA_959021215.1 uncultured Collinsella sp.
TTGCCGCGCCCCGCAGTGCCCGCTTCCCCCGAGAACAATTATCAGTGCAGGTAGAAAGCTTGCCGATTTTCGAAAAAGTCGGCTATGGTCGACCCCTGTGGCCTAAACGTAGTAGATGGGCCCTTTCTGCGGTGCGGCACCAAGCCGGTCATTTTGGGATGGGACTATTTTGACTACTCATTGGCTGCTCTGGCAATCGGGCTGCAAAAGTAGTCAAAAAAGCTCCGTCCCAAATTAGCTACCTTGCTCTGGCGGGCGGGAGCAGGTAAGATATACCGAGCGCCTAGCGCGTTCGATGGGTTCGGATGACGACATGTTCCGAATCTGGTCAGGTCCGGAAGGAAGCAGCCATAAGGAGCCTCTGTCGGGCATCCGAATCCATCGAGCGCACGGGCGCTATTTTGGTGCCGCGACATGGCCCGGCCGGCGGCGAGGTGTTTGGTGTCTCGCTGGTCCTCGGCTTCGCCTGCGGGATCGCTCGACTACCAAACACCTCGCCGCCGGCCGGGCCCCGTCGTCCAAAAATCACCCGTAAAGGCGCGTTTATCTAATTTAATCTATCCCTTAAGGAATGCTGCTCGTTGGCGTTGTCTGGGCATTGATGGCTACGTGGTTCAAGAGGCGGCGGTGCTGTTGCTTGAATTTTTGCAGTTAAAGAGGCTCGTTTCCCTAGGTTGGGGAAACGGGCCTCTTTTTGTCTCTGGGCTTGTGGATTGGTGAAGGCAGAATGCTCTGTCGGCTATTTTGAGTTCTTGATGCGGCGTGTGGCTGTGGCGGTTATTCCGAGTCCCATGGCGGCGATTCCTGCGAGTGCTATTGCGCTCGGCGCTGCATCGCCCGTGTTCGCGAGCTTGCCGGCGGTCGTATCTGCTTGCTTGCCGCTGCTCGAGTTCGCTTGCTTGGTGGAGCTTGGCGAGGTGTCTTTACCGGTCGCGGACGAGCCGGCGGGCGGTGTCGTCTCGGCGGGTTGCACTGAGCCGGAGGGAGGCACTGTCTCGGTCGGTTTTGCTATCTCGGGCGAGGCGGCCTTGTCTGCCGCGGCCTTTGCCTCTTCGTATGCCTTGCAGGCGTCGTCATAGGCCGCTTGCGCCTTTTCCAAATCGCCGAGGAGCGCATCTCGCTTGGCTGTCTCTTCGTCGATATCGGTTTGACATTTTTCCGCATTGGCTTCGAACTTCGCGACGACACTTTCCTGGCTTTCGAGCCGGCGTTGGCAGTGGTGAAGATCATCTTCACAAGATTTTTCTCGCCTTTCTGCCGACATGATCTCACTTCGCAACTGCTTAATAGTTTCGTTAGAAGCTCCGTCGTCGATTGCCTTATTTAATTCTGCCTGAAGGCCGCTTGTCCGGTTGTGGGCCTCATCGTATTTGGCTTGGGCTGCATCGACGTTCGCTTGTAGGTAAAGAAGAGGTCCCCTTGAGTCGTCGGCTTCCTTCAGCATCCTGTCGCGGAGCGATTGCAAATCGGTAATCACATGCTCGATAGTCTCTAATATCTCAGGACCTGCGGCGTCTTTTGCGGCCTCGAGGTTTTTGAGCGCTTCCTGCATGGCTGCATACGCTTTTTCTTTTGCGGCGGCCGCGTCTTCCGTCTGCAAGGCAACTGCACCGGTGGGGGAACTGGTTTCTGCCGCGATCGCCGTTGCGGGGGCGATTCCCGCGACAAGTGCCGCGGAAAGGGCGATGCCCACGGTTGCTCGTCTTGCTCTTCTTGCGAGAATGTCGTTCATCTCGGCACCTCATTTCAAGGGTCGGCGACTAACTTGGTAGCACTAATGTAAGTATATCAGGCAGTTTGCCCGCCATTGATCGGGCGTGCGCGTATATCCCTTGATTAACAGCCATTAAATCTATCCCTTAAGGAACGCGGCTTGCTAGTGTTGTCTGGGCATTGATGGCTGCGTGGTTCAAGAGACGGCGGCATTACCATTTGTTTTTACAAGTAAAGGGGCTCGTTTCCCTTGGTTGGGGAAACGGACCTCTTTTGTCTCTGGGTTTGTGGATTGGCGAAGGTAGTATGCTCTGGCGGCTATTTTGAGTTCTTGATGCGGCGTGCGGCTGCGGTGGTTATTCCGAGGCCTGCGGCGGCGACTGCTGCGAGTGCGATTGCGCTCGGCGCTGCATCGCCCGTGTTCGCGAGCTTGCCGGCGGTCGTATCTGCTTGCTTGCCGCTGCTCGAGTTCGCCTGCTTGGTGGAGCTTGGTAGGGCGTCTTTGCCGGTTGCAGGTGAGGCAACGGGCGGTGTCGCCTCGGCGGGTTGCGTTGAGCCGGAGGGAGGCGTCGTCTCGGTCGGTTTCGTTATCTCGGGCGAGGTGGCCTTGTCTGCCGCGGCTTTCGCCTCTTCGTATGCCTTGCAGGCGTCGTCATAGGCCGCTTGCGCTTTTTTCAAATTGTCGAGGAGCGCATCTCGCCAGGCTGTGAACCGGTCGATATCGGCTTTATATTTCTCTACAGCACGTTCACAGTCATTAACTCGTCTTTCCTCTCTTCTGAGGCGGTACTGGAACTCGCGGAGCTCCGTTTCGCAATAGTTTACGTGCGTTTTTGCCGATATGATCTCACTGTGCAACTGCTTTATTTGCTGTTTAACAGTTTCGACAAACTCCTCGTAGCCGAGTGCTTCGAGTGTCTTAAGCATCTCATGTTTCTTCTCTAATTCTGCCTGGAGCTCGCTTACCCGGTTGATGGCCCCGTCGTATTTGGCTTGGGCAGCATCGATGTCCGCTTGCATGGTGGGAAGGAGTTCCCTCCCTTCGGCGGCTTGCGCCGCCATCTTTTCGCGGTACTCTTGAAAACGGGTAATGTCATCATTGAATCTCGCAATTTTCTCGGGACTTGCGGCGTTTTTTGCGGCCTCGAGGTTTTTGAGCGCTTCCTGCATGGCTGCATACGCTTTTTCTTTTGCGGCGGCCGCGTCTTCTGTCTGCGGGGCGCCCGAATTGCCGTTGGCGGCGCTCGTCTGCGAAACGGCCGCACCGGTGGGGGCGCTGGTTTCTGCAGCGATCGCCGTTACGGGGGCGATTCCCGCGACAAGTGCCGCGGAAAGGGCGATGCCCACGGTTGCTCGTCTTGCTCTTCTTGCGAGAATGTCGTTCATCTCGGCACCTCATTTCAAGGGTCGGCGACTAACTTGGTAGCACTAATGTAAGTATATCAGGCGGTCGACCCGACACTGGCTGGGTGTGCGCGTGCCTTTCCGCTTCTTTGGAAACCGAATCCCATTAGAAATGACGAGTTGTTTACGCTTCTTTTGGGCTCACCGTACTATCATGATTCGAATTGAATGTGGATGATGATAGGGAGCGCCTTTTTATGATTGAGCTGCTTAGGCGTTTTGGTGGTAAGTTTCGCCGGTATATGGTGATCGGCCCTGCGTGTAAGCTGATCGAAGTGATCTTTGACCTGCTGACGCCGCTGGTGATTGCCCAGATGATCGACAAGGGCATTGGCTCGCACGACGTGAGCGCCGTTATCCACTACGGCATGCTACTTGCCGCCATGGCCGTGATCGGCATCTCGTTTACGCTCGTCTGCCAAAAGATGGCGGCGCTCACCTCGCAGGGCATGGGCACCGATATCCGCGGTGCGCTCTACCAGCACATCAACAAGTTGAGCTATGCCGAACTCGACCGCTTTGGCACGCCGTCGCTTATCACCCGCATCACCAACGACGTCAACCAGGTGCAGCTCGCTGTGGCGCTGGGCGTACGCATGCTCATCCGCTGGCCCTTCTTGGCGGTGGGCTCTATGTGCGCGGCCCTTGCCATCGACCTTAAGCTCGGCATGATCTTCTTGATCTGCACGCCCGCTATCGGCCTGGTGTTTTGGTTTGTCATGGCGCGCTGTATCCCGTACTACAGGCAGCTGCAGGCAAAGCTCGACCGCATTGCGCTCATTTGCCGTGAGGGCCTTTCGGGCGCCCGCGTGGTCCGCGCCTTTGTGCGCGAGGACCACGAGCGCGAGCGCTTTGCCCAAGCTGCCGATGACCAGGCCAATACCGCCATCGCGGTGGGCAAGCTCTCGTCGATCCTTAACCCCGTCACGTTTCTTGTGATGAACCTGGGCGTGTGCGCCATCCTGTGGGTGGGCGGCATACAGGTCAACGTGGGCGAGCTTACGCAGGGCCAGGTCATGGCGTTCGTCAACTACATGACGCAGACCCTCACCTCCATCGTGTACGTCGCCAATCTGGTCGTGGTCTTTACCAAGGCGAGCGCCAGCGCGTCGCGCATCAATGAGGTGCTCAATTGCGTGCCGAGCATCACCGACGAGGGCAATCAGCCGGTTGCGCTGCCCGAGCTGAGCGACCTGGCGGGTGGCGCTGTTCCGGCCCCTGCGCTGAGCTTGAGCCATGCGAGCTTCTCCTTTGGCACCGGCGCTGCCAACGCCGTCAACGATGTGACCCTGGAGCTTCCGCTGGGCAAGACGCTCGGCATTATCGGCGGTACGGGCAGCGGTAAGTCCACGCTCGTCTCGCTTATCCCGCGTCTGTACGATGCGGGTACCGGCAGTGTGAGCGTGATGGGCGCCGACGTGCGTGCCTGGCAGCTCGACCAGCTGCGCCACGTGGTCGCGACCGTCCCGCAGCGCGCGTCGCTGGCGAGCGGCACCATTCGCAGCAACCTGACCTGGCGCGATGAAGCCGCGACCGACGAGGAGCTCTGGGCGGCACTCGACATGGCGCAGGCAAGCGAGTTCGTGCGCAACAAGCCGCAGGGGCTCGACGCCCCGGTCGAGGCGGGCGGCAAGAACTTCAGCGGCGGTCAGCGCCAGCGCCTGACCATTGCGCGTGCTCTGGTGGGCTCGCCGCAGATCCTGATCATGGATGATTCCGCATCGGCGCTCGACTTTAAGACTGACGCGGCGCTTCGCCGTGCCATCCGCGAGCGCAGTGTGCGCGGTGCCGCCGAGGGCGGGTTGCCGCTGACGACGGTGATCGTGAGCCAACGCGTTTCAACCGTGCGCGATGCCGACATAATCTGCGTGCTCGATCACGGCTCGGTCGCGGGCCTGGGCACGCACGATGAGCTGTACGCGACCTGCCAGCTCTACCGCGAGATCTGCCAGTCGCAGCTTCGCCGCGAGGAGCTCGAGGGCCAGCAGGGGAGTGCGGCGCCCGCGTCCGCCCCGACTGCCCCCGCATCCGCCTGCGCAAAGGAGGGCTGCTAAATGAATCCGTATACTTCTTCCGGTTCGGTCGCCACGATGACGGCCAACGTGTCCGGCAACGACAAGCTCAACGACCTGGGCGACGGTCCGCGCCAGCCTGGCGACCCCGAGCGTTATCCTGTGGGTGCGGTGACCCACCGTCTGATGGGCTACGTTCGTCCACACCGCATTTCGTTTGCGGCGTCGTTTGTGAGCGCCGCCATCTCGGTGATCTTGCAACTCTATACGCCCATCCTCATCGGCGAGGGCATCGACTTGATCGTTGCCGCCGGGCAGGTGGACTTTGACGCGCTGCTGCCGCTCGTTACCAAGCTCGCGCTCGTCGTGGTGGGCGCGGCGGCCTTCCAGTGGCTGCAGGGCTACTGCGTCAACCGCCTGTCCTACGAGACGGTGCGCGACATGCGCGTGGAGGCGAGCGACAAGCTCAGCCGCATGCCGCTCAGCTTTATCGACAGTCATGCCCATGGCGACCTTATGAGTCGCGTGGTCAACGACGTCGACCAGGTGGGCGATGGTCTGCTGCAGGGCTTTACCCAGCTTTTCACCGGCGTTATCACCATCGTGGGCACGCTCGCGTTTATGCTCTCCATTAACCTGACCATGACGCTCGTGGTGGTACTCGTCACGCCGCTTTCCATTTTTGCAGCCGGTGCTATTGCCAAGCTCTCCAACAAAAGCTTTACGGCACAGCAGCGTATTCAAGGGCAGCTCGGTGGTCATATCGAGGAGTACGTAGGCGAGCAAAAGCTTGTCGACGCCTTTGCCTATGGTCCCAACGCCCAGCAGCGCTTCGATGCCCTCAATGCCGAGCTCTACACCGCGGGCGAGCGCGCGCAGTTTATGGGTTCGCTCTCCAACCCCGGCACGCGCTTTATCAATAACATCATCTATGCCGTGGTCGCCGTGATCGGCTGCGTGGGCGTGATCACGGGCGTGCCCGCGGCGCTTACGGTGGGCGGCGTGCAGATCTTCCTGTCCTATGCCAACCAGTACACCAAGCCGTTCAACGAGGTCACGAACGTCATTACGCAGATCCAGACAGCGTACACCTCGGCGCGCCGCATGTTTGCGCTGCTCAATGCGCGCGAGCAGGAGCTCGACGCGGAGGATGCCGTGGAACTTGCCGTCCCGCAGGGCGAGGTGACCTTTGAGCATGTGGACTTTAGCTACGTGCCCGACCGCAAGCTGCTGCAGGACATCTGCATCGAGGCTAAGCCCGGCATGCGCTTTGCCCTGGTCGGCCCCACGGGCTGCGGCAAGACGACGCTTATCAATTTGCTGCTGCGTTTTTACGATATCGATGCCGGTCGCATTGCGGTCGATGGTCGTTCTTCGCGTGACTACACGCGCGCAAGCCTGCGCCGCGCCTTTGGCATGGTGCTGCAGGACACTTGGCTGTTCGAGGGCACGGTGGCGGAAAACATCGCCTACGGCTGTCCCGACGCCACGCGCGAGCAGGTTATCGAGGCTGCCAAGCGCGCGCACGCGCACAAATTTATCGTGCAGCTGCCAGGCGGCTACGATACGGTCATCGGCGAGGACGGCGGCACGTTTAGCCAGGGTCAAAAACAGTTGCTGTGCATCGCGCGCGTCATGCTCACCGACCCGGCTATCTTGCTGCTGGACGAGGCGACCTCGAGCATCGATACCCGCACCGAGCTGCAGGTGCAGGCGGCATTCGACGAGCTCATGGCCGGTCGCACAAGCTTTGTCGTGGCGCACCGCCTGAGCACCATCCGCAACGCCGACTGCATCCTGGTAATGCGCGACGGGCAGATTATCGAGCGCGGCACGCACGACGAGCTGCTAGCGGCAGGCGGCTTTTATGCCGAGCTCTACCGCAGCCAGTTTGCCCAGTGAGCAAGCCCGTGGGGCAAATTAATCAATCGACAGACGGTGGTTTACATCTGTCACGTTAGTACTAAGATATTCATCTAATAAATTGCATTAGTGGCTTTAGTTTTGGGGGAAACGAGGCAACGTGACTATGACGTGCTCTTTGGTGGTTAACAGCAAGAGCGGTAATACCAGGATGGTTTCGGGCGCGATCAAGCGCGCTCTGCAGGCTGCGGGCATCGAGTTTGTCCATGCCGCGGCGTTGAGCGACGATGCGGATGCAGATCAGGTTGCGCTCGAGGCGCAGGGCGCCCGCGTGGCCGACACGGTCCTCGTCGGTTTTTGGTGCGACAAGGGCGCGTGCACGCCTTCGGTCGCGGCGTTGCTCTCCGCCTTGCACGGCAAGCGCGTGTTCCTGTTTGGCACCTGCGGCTTTGGGGCCGACCAGAGCTACTATCAGCAGATTATCGACCGCGTAACTTCCAATTTGGCTGGGGATGCCGAGCTTGCGGGCTGGGCGATGTGCCAGGGCAAGATGGGCCCCGCGGTCAAGCAGCGCTACGAGGCCATGCTCGAGCAAGATCCCGACAACGCCCGATTTAAGATGCTGCTCGACAACTGGGTTGCCGCGAAGGACCATCCCTCCAAGGAAGACCTGGACAACATGGCAGCAGCCGCCAAAAAGGCCGTGCTGGGGGAGTAGCTTCGCCGTTCGCGGTCCTTCGTGCAAAACAATACAAATGGTGAAAGCCTCGAAATCCTCGAGGCTTTTTTCTTGACACTCGTGGGCGCAACGATGGCAAGCGTCTGGGACGATATTTTCCATCACCCCGATGACGAGGCCGTTCTGGACAACACGCTCGCATATGTTCGCTGGATGTATTCAGAGTGGGACGGGCTTTCCGGATGGAAGGGCTTTCCGGATGGATGAGGTTGCGGAAGATGCGTCCCGGAATTTGCCTTTGGAATGGGATGGAGTTTCCGGTTAAGGACCTCGGCGGAAAGTGCATCCCGGAATTTGTAGCCGAAGTGGGATGCAGTTTTCCAACGGGCCCGCAGGCGGAAACCGCATCCCACTTTGCGCATGATTTCTGGGACACAGTTTCCGCGACTCGCATGACAGGCCGCGCCTCTGCTGTGAGGCGAGGGCGAGCGGGCACCGGGTAACGTCTGTCGCGAGTTCCGCACGCAAAGAAGGCCACTTAATGTGGCCTTCGTCTTGCGCAGGACTGTCTGAGCAGCAGATGTTACCCGGCGCCCGTCCGCCCTCGTTGGGGATTGCCCGGGTAGGCGAATCGGGATGCGTCCCGTTACTTGATCTTGGTTGTACCCGGTGCCAGGTTGGGGTCGGTTTCGTTGGCCTCGGTCTGGAAGTGCTTGGTGTAGACGTTCTTGCCGCCGCGGAACATCTCGTAATACTGCATCTTGGCGTAATCCTCGCGCGCCTTGGTTGCGGCTGCGGCAGCGGCGTCGTCACCGGTGACGTTGGAGGAGAGTGCCCAGCGCAGGCTGGCGTCCTCGTAGCCCACGGAGTTGATGGCGGGCAGCGACTCGCGCAGCGTCATGTGCGCCTTCTGGTAGTCGGTCAGCGGGGCGCCGATCAGCTGCATAAGCTGCGTGGACAGGTAGTTGGTGGACAGGTCGTCGGTCTCGCTCGTCTGGTCGCAGCCGGCAACGTCGTAGTTGGCCCAGATGATGTAGTCGGTCTGCCACAGACGTTCCTGGTGGGTGGCGTCGTCCTCGTCGGTAAACCACTTATCGTTGAACTTGGACGGGAAGAACGGCTGGTGGTCGCCCCAGAACACCACGACCACCTTACGGTCGAGCTTGCTCAGGGCGTTGAGGAAGTAGCGCAGCGCCTGGTCGGACTGCTCGATGCACGAGACGTACTCGTCGACATCGGACAGCGTGCCGTCCTCGACGGTCTTGGTGTCCAGATCGGTCGTGTCGATATTCAGGTGCATCTGCTTGTCGACCGGCAGCAGGCCCGTATCGTAGCCCGAGTGGTTCTGCATGGTCACGTCGAAGATAAACTGCGGATCGGCGTTCTGGTCGAGTAGCTCAAGAATCTTGTCGTAGGTAGCCTGGTCGGTCACCATGCCGCGCAGGGTATCGGCGCCCTGGAAATCGTTGATAGACAGGAACTGGTCAAAGCCAAAGTCCTTGTAGACGTTCTCGCGGTTCCAGTTGGTCGCGTGGTTGGGGTGCATAGCCGTGGTGGAATAGCCGAGCGATTTGAACTGCTCTGCCAGGTTCCCGGTCGTCTCCATGTTGTAGATGGTGTAGGGGTACACGCCCGAGCCCAGGTTGGCCATGGAGTTGCCGGTCATAAACTCAAACTCGGTATTGGCGGTACCGCCGCCGTAGGCGCTCACATAGAGCTTGCCGCGGCTGAGGCAGTCGGACAGGTTCTTAAAGTACTGCGGACCCTCGTAGCCGGCGCGCATGTTCTGGTAGATCGACAGATCCGAGAACGTCTCGTTCATGATGGCGATGACCGTGGGCTTCTCGCTATCGAACTGCTCCTTTGCGGCGGCGCGCTCGTCGCTCTTGGCCGCGTCGGACTTGTCGTAGGCCTTGGCGTACTTTTTGAGCGTGGCCTTGGCATCGTCGACGGAGTAGTCGGCGGGTTTGGGCGGCTTGATGGACTGCGCTGCGCTAATGAAAGCGGGCAGGTAGCCCTCGCGCCAGTAGCTCTCGAGCGGGCGCCAGGTGTAGACGGTGATGCCGAGGGTGTTGTAGTAGTCGATGAGCGTGACGTGTGCGGTCACACCGCCCAGGCACAGCACGGCGACGAGCAGGTTGGTGAGCAGGATGCGCTTGGCGTTGGCGGCACCCTTCTGACGGTGCGGTGCCACCAGGCCGGCGTACTCGCACAGCAGCATGGCGATGGCGGTAAAGCCCATGGACAGCACGCAGAACAGTGAGATCGAGAAGGTGTAGCCGGTGCCGGCGACCGCGGCGGCGGTGGAGATGGCCGAAAGGTCGCCCGGCTGGATGGGCATGGATTTAAACGTGATGACGAAGAACTCGGCAATGCCCAGGACAAAGAGGGCAAAGGCCAGGACCGCGGGAGCTGCGCCGTGGCGCTGGAACAGGAAGAACAGGCCGGTCATGAGCGTAGTGATGATGGCCCACTCGAGCAGGATGCACAGGGGGTAGACCCAGGTAAAGTCGTGGTTGGACGATACCTCCATGCCCAGCAGCGCAAAGACGCCGGCGAGCAGCAGGCACAGCACGGCGGCGACGAGTGGCTTGCCCACAAAGGCGCCGCGCAGGCGGGCGAGCTTGCCGGTGGGGGCGGGGGCGTCGGGCCCGGCGAACGCAAAGACGCGCGGGGCGATGCGGTCGCGGGCGATGCTGGCCCAAGCGCAGCCGGTGAGGATGGCGTTGGTCAGGATGAGCATCACGAAGGCGAGCGGCTCGTTCTGCGCGACGAGGCCAATAGCGCCCCAGACGGTCAAAAAGACCTGGAACAGGCCGAAGGCGACGCTCCACCCAAGAGCGCTTTTGGCAACGGTGCCCGACTGAGCGCGAATGGCCTTGGCCTCGCGCAAGACAAGGTAGACGGTCGCCGCAAGACCGACGAGCGAGATGGCGGCAGCGAACATGCTGAGACTCCTCACAAACTTAAAACCTACGAAAGCGGGGGTTTACCCGATTGTTACCAAGATATGCGCTGCAATTGGTGTCTGCGCACAACAACCAGCCATATTAACGCGCACGTGTGGCGGTGTGGCGCAATGTAGTGGCGACCTGCGCGATAATGGACGGGAATTACACGGAAACGTAAAGGCTTCTTAAAGAATTAGCGAGGATGAGGCGATGAACGAGCAGGTTTGCACCAAGGCTGTGGATACGTGTGGCTATCCGGTCGAGACCACGGGCAATGCGGTGCTGGACACGTTGGAGCACCGTTCCTCCACGCGTGCCTTCGCGCGTGATGACGACGACCGTCCCGTGGCGGTGACCGACGAGCAGCGGGCGGCAATTTTGCATGCGGCGAGTCGCGCGCCGTCGGCGGGCGCCATGATGATGTATTCCATCGTAAGCATTCGCGAGCAGGCTACGCTGGACCGCCTCGCCGACCTGTGCGATCACCAGCCCATGATTGCCAAGGCGCCCTGGGCACTTATATTTGTGGTCGATTATGCCAAGTGGATCGATCTGTTTGAGCACGTGGGCTGCTTTGAGCCCGAGTTTGTCGAGCGCACGGGCAAGGCGCCCCGCCGCGCGCCGGGTTTGGGCGACTTTGCCATCGCGGCTCAGGATGCCGTGATCGCCGCGCAAAACGCCGTGGTTGCCGCCGAGGCCCTGGGCCTGGGGAGCTGCTATATCGGTGATATCGTCGAGAATGCCGAGGAAGTTGCCGAGCTGCTCGATCTGCCGCCCTATACCATGCCGCTATCGATGCTCATCATCGGCACGCCCCGTAAGGAGCGTCCGGCAATCGCACACCCCGTGGTGAACCTGGTGCACGAGGAGCGCTACTGCCGTGCGGATGCCGCGACCATGGACGCGCAGGTGGACGAGATGGACGCGATGTTCCGTCCGCACGCCCGCGAGGTGGGGGAGCGCGTCGCGGATATCTATACCCGCAAGCACACCAGTCCCTTTATGGCCGAGATGAGCCGCTCCATGGAGTGGTGGTTCAAAAATTGGCTCGGAAAATGACGGATGTGACAAAGGGACCGTCCCTTTGTCACATTCCATATCGCCGCGGTGGCCTAAAGGCCGTATAAATGTTTATCTAGCTGGGAAAACAGTGCCATTCAAACATGGGCCGATTATCTATAATCCCTTCGAACATTAAAGTTGGGAGGAAACCGGCTTATGGAACAAAAGGCCAAGGAGGCAGCCTCGCACGCTGCGATTCCTGTGAGCATCTCGGCGATGCTCGTCACGCTGGGCGTGGTGTACGGCGATATCGGCACCAGCCCCATGTATGTAACCAAGGCGCTCGTTGCCGGCAACGGCGGCATCGGAAGCGTCACGGAGGAGTTCGTGCTCGGCGCGCTCTCCCTTGTCGTGTGGACGGTCACGCTGCTGACGACCGTCAAGTACGTGCTGATCTCGCTGCGCGCCGACAACCACGGCGAGGGCGGTATCTTTGCCCTGTACAGCCTGGTCAAGCGTTGCGGCAAGTGGCTCATCATCCCCGCCATGCTGGGTGGCGCCGCGCTGCTCGCCGACGGCATCCTGACACCTGCCGTTACCGTTACCACGGCCATCGAGGGCCTGCGCACCATCCCGGCAGTCCATGCCGTGCTGGGCGACGATCAGGGCCGCGTCGTGGCCATCACGCTTGCCATCATCATTGTGCTCTTCTTGGTGCAGCGCATCGGCACGGCCAAGATCGGCCGTGCCTTTGGCCCCATCATGACGCTGTGGTTTCTGTTCCTGGGCGGTACGGGTCTGTTCTTTGTCTTCCAGCACCCCGCGGTGCTGCTGTGCCTCAACCCGCTGCGCGGCATCGGCTTTTTGTTGAGTCCCAACAACCATGCGGGCATCATGATCTTGGGCAGCTGCTTCCTTGCCACCACCGGTGCCGAGGCGCTCTACTCCGACATGGGCCATGTGGGTCGCGGCAATATCTACGCCACCTGGCCGTTCGTTAAGTGCTGCCTGCTGCTTTCCTATATGGGCCAGGGCGCTTGGCTTATGAACAACGCTGCCAACCCCGAGCTCATGGGCATTGCCGACCTCAACCCGTTCTACCAGATGCTCACCCCGGGCCTGCGTCCCTTTGCCGTCGGCCTTTCCACCGTCGCGGCCATCATTGCCTCGCAGGCGCTCATCACCGGCGCATTCTCGCTGGTGTCCGAGGCCAGTCGCCTGGACCTCATGCCGCACATGCAGGTCTTCTATCCTGCCGAGACCAAGGGCCAGCTCTATATTCCCATGGTCAACAACGTCATGCTTGTGGGCTGCGTCATCGTGGTGCTGCTGTTCCAGAGCTCGGCGCACATGGAGGCCGCCTACGGCTTGGCGATTACCCTGACCATGATGTGCACGACGCTGCTGCTCTTCTTCTACTTGCATGTTGATCGCGGCCTTAAGATTGCCCCGTATATCTTCGTTGCGTTCTTCCTCATGCTCGAGGGCTTCTTCTTTGTGAGCTCGCTTACCAAGTTCTTCCACGGTGGCTATTTCACCATTTTGATGGCCATGCTCATCATGGGCATTATGGTGTGCTGGTACAACGGCACGGCGGTCGAGCAGCGCCAGTTTACGCTGCTGCCGCTGCGCAGCTACCTGCCGCAGCTCAAGCGCCTGCGCGACGACGACCGTTACGAGCGCATGAGCGACAACGTCGTGTACCTGACCAAGGACACCCATACCGACTACATCGACCGCGATATCGTCTATTCGATCTTGGACAAGCATCCCAAGCGCGCCCGCGCCTGGTGGTTTGTGAATGTCGAGACCATGGACGAACCGCACACCTTTGCCTATTCGGTCGAGACGTTCGGCACCGACTACGTGTTCCGCGTGCATCTGTACCTGGGCTACAAGATCAACCAGCGCGTCAATGCCTACCTGCGTCAGGTTGTTCAGGACCTGGCTGCCACCGGCGAGTTGCCGCCGCAGACGCATGACTACTCGGTCTACAAGGATCCGGGTAACATCGGCACGTTCAAGTTCGTCCTGATCCGTAAGCTTCTGGCGCCCGAAAGCGATGTGGAGCCCAGCGAGCGTACGGCCATCACGCTCAAGTACATCATCCGTCGCGCCGCCGGCACGCCTGCGCGTTGGTACGGCCTGGAGAACTCCAACGTGAGCTTTGAGTACGTGCCGCTGTTCACCAAGTTCAAAGCCGTGAACAAGATGCAGCGCCTGGCCCCCAACGAGCGCCCGTAGTCGACGCTCGAGGTTTGTCTGCGAACGGGCGGGCTTGTATTGATGGGGATTGAGTCCTGGGAGGAAACCATGGATGCAAAGGTGCTTGACGGTTGCGATCTTGCTGCCGAGATGGTGCGTGAGGCACGCGTCGACGCCGCCGAAGATCGGTTCTTTACGAATCGTGCCAACATGGACATGGCCGATCGCGTGATTTCGATCGTGGCACTGGTATTTGGAGCGGTGTGCATGTGCGCACTGCTCGCGCACGTGCTGTTTGTCTAGCGGCTGCCGGTCGTAGAAGGCTTTACACTTAGAACCACCACAAGGGAAACCATCACAAAGGTGCCTGTCCCCTTTGTGGTGGTTTTTGTTTTTGAGAGAGGCGGGACGCTGATGGACGTCCGTACGGACGGCGATATTGCCGATAGCTTTTGGTGGCGGCGCACAACGCTGACGCGCCGTACTCCTCTGTATGACGCCTGCGTATCGGTGGGGCTGCTGGTCGCGGCGACGATTGTGGGCGCGCTGCTCGACCATCCGGGTCTCGCGCCGAGCATCATGATCGTCTATGTGTTCGCCGTTCAGCTGTGCGCATTCTTTACCTGGAGTCGCCTGTATTGCTTGCTGAGCTCGGCTGCCGCCGTGGCGCTCTACAACTTTTTGTTTGTCGACCCGCGCTACTCGCTGTCGCTTATCGACCGCGGCTATCCCGGCATGTTCTTCATCATGTTCGTGGTTTCGCTTGTGTCGAGCTCGATTGCGTTGGCCCTGCGCCGCGCCTTGGCACAGGCTGCCGCCAGCGACCGCCGCACGCATATGGTGCTCGAGACCAACCGCATGCTGCAGCGGTGCGCCGATCAGCATCAGATCGTTCACGCCATGGCCACGCAGCTGGCGCGTCTTTCGGGCTGTCCGGTTGTGTGGTACAGCGCCGACGCCGAGGGCGATGACCTGCTGCCGCGTGCGACGTACACGGCCGTGGGCGATGCCGCCCCGGTGCACGAGCTGGCGCCGCAGATGCCGCCGAGGCTCTCGGCGTCCGCCTACGTGGGAACGCCGCTCGACGCCACGTTTGGCGGCTCGGCGTTTTATGGCATCTACCTGACGGTTCGCACGGGCGACGGCTTCGTGCGCTCGAGCGACCCCGCCTCGGTGGTGGGCGTGCTGGCTATCGTTGCCGAGCCCGATGTGCTAACACACGAGGAACGGACACTTGCCGATGCCATCGTGAGCGAAGGCGAGCTGGCACTCGATCGCGCTCGTGCCATGGAGGCCCGTGAGGAGGCGGCGGTGCTTGCCAAAAATGAGCAGCTGCGCGCCAACCTGCTGCGCTCCATCTCGCATGACCTGCGCACTCCGCTCACCAGTATTTCGGGCAATGCCGATGTGCTGCTCGACCAGGGCTCGACCGGCACCGCCGTGCTCGACGCCCAGACGCGCCGCGGCCTGCTCCTGTCCATTCGCTCGGATGCGCAATGGCTCAACGCCACCGTCGAGAACCTGCTCGCCATCACCAAGCTCGAGGGCGGCGGTATGCGCCTGTCGACCACGCTCGAGCTCATGGACGATATCGTGGAGGAGGCGCTGCGCCACGTGAACCCTGCCGTGCGCGAGCACGACCTTAAGGTGGTGGCGTGCGATGAGCCGGCGCTCGTCAACGTCGATGCGCGCCTGATGGTGCAGCTGGTGGTCAATCTGGTGAACAACGCCATCACCTATACGCCCGCAGGCTCGCATATCATGATTTCGATTAGCGTCGACGATGGACGCGTGGCGTGCTCGGTGGCCGATGACGGCCCGGGCATTGCGCCCGAGGACCGCGAGCGAATCTTTGAGTCGTTCTACACCGCCAACCACGGTCTTGCCGACAGCCATCGCAGCGTGGGCCTGGGTCTTTCGCTCTGCCGCTCCATTGCGCTGGCGCATGGCGGTAGCATAGAGGTTGCCGCGGCGGACCCGCACGGCTCGGTCTTTACGATTGAGCTTCCCGTCGCCGACGTTTCGTTTGATAAGGAGTAGCGCTGTGCCGAACTCTGCCGTAAAACCGCTCATCTTGGTCGTTGAGGACGATCCCGCCGTCCGCAACCTTATTGTTGCCGCGCTCGAGGCGCACGGCTTGCGTCATATGGCCGTGGAGACCGCCCATGCCGCCATCGCCGCCGCCTCATCGCAGGCACCGAGCATCGTGCTGCTCGATCTGGGCCTGCCCGATATGGACGGCGTCAAGGTGGTGGAGTCGGTGCGCGCATGGTCGGGCATGCCGATCATCGTGGTCTCGGCGCGCAGCGAGGACGCGGACAAGATTCGCGCGCTCGATGCCGGCGCCGATGACTACCTGACCAAGCCGTTTTCGGTCGAGGAACTGCTTGCACGCATTCGCACGACGCTCAGGCGCCTTTCGTATGCGCAAACGGGTGGTGTTGCCTCCGAGGGCTCGTTCGATACCGGTGAGCTGCATATCGACTTTGATGCCGGCATTGCCACGATGGATGGCGAGGAGCTGCATCTGACGCCGATTGAGTACAAGCTCTTGTGCCTGCTGGCACATAACGCCGACAAGGTACTAACGCACCAGTTTATCCTGCACGAGATTTGGGGCACGGCAACTAAGAGCGACCTGGCGAGCCTGCGCGTCTTTATGGGCACGCTGCGCAAGAAGATCGAGTCCGACCCCGCGCACCCGCGCTATATCCAAACACACGTGGGCATCGGTTACCGATTGGTCACCCAAGGCTAGATCGCCAACCACCGTCCCAATATGAGTTGCGGTGAAATACGGACGGAAATGGCCTATTTGGCGGCCAAACAGTCCATATTCCACCGCAACTTTGTTTATTTGCCCCTGGGTTTGCTGGCGTAGAACTTCTTCTTTTTGGGCTTGCCGGCGGGGGAGGGTTTGCCGGCAAAGTTTGATTTGCCGTTGCCGGCCTGCGTGGGCGCGGGCGCTGCTGCACGAGGCTTGCGCGCCTCGGGGTTGCGCAGCTCCTCGGTTCGCTCGGCAATCTCCTCGGCGCTAAAGCCGACCTCGGCCATGGCGTCCTCGATGGGCAGTCGGCGCACGATATAGCAGTGGTGCACCTTCTGGTTGCGCGCGAAGTCCTCGGGGATGGTCTGTGCCGTAATGTCCTCCAGCACGACGCCCGCGCGCGCGAGCTTGCGCGTTTCGGGGCGGAAGCCGCGCAGGTTGCAGCTAAAGATGGCATGTCCGCCCTGTGCGAGCAGGCGAGATACGCCGGCCAAAAGCTCAACATGGTCGCGCTGGACATCCCAGGTGCGGCGGCCCATCTTGGACGAGTTCGAGAACGTGGGCGGGTCGACAAAGATCAAGTCCCAGCGGTTGCGCGTCTGGCGCTGGTCGCGAATCCAGGCGAGCACGTCGTCGCGCACAAAATGATGCTGCGGACCAACAAAGCCGTTCTGGCGCATATTGCGCTCGGCCCAGTCCAGGTAGGTGTTGGAAAGGTCGACTGTCACGGTTTCCTCGACGCCGCCGTCGGCCGCATAGCAGGTGGCGGTGCCGGTATAGGCGAACAGATTGAGGAAGCGGCGTGCCTGTTTGGCGTGTTCGCGCACCAGGTTGCGGGTGACGCGGTGATCCAGGAAGATGCCCACATCCAGGTAGTCGTCAAAGTTGACGGCAAAGGTGAGCCCGCCTTCTTCGATGAGCGGCAGACGCCGGCGCGCGATGTTGGCGCGCTCGCCCGATCCGCCCTTGCCGGCGCCCTGCTTGCCGTACTGCGAGCCGCCGCGCGAACGCATGCGGGCCTTGGCGTGCACATGCTCGGCCGGAACATCAAGGATGCGCGGCGCGATGGCCAAGATGTCGAGCATGCGGGCCTGGGCCAGCGCGGGGTCGATGGTCTTGGGCGCGGCGTATTCGGCGATGACGAGCCAGCGGCCCGGCGTCTGCGGGCAACCCTCGTACAGGTCGATGGCAGCGGAGTAGTCGGGCAGATCGGCATCGTAGACGCGATAGCAGCTCACGCCCTCGCGCTTGGCCCACTTGCGGCGCAGACGGGCATTCTTGCGCAGGCGGTTGGCGAACTGCTCGGACTCCGGGATGAGCACGGGCAGCGGCTTGCCGTCGCCCAAGTCGAGCGTGGCGGCAGGTTCGGGCATGGAGGAAGCGGCGGCTTCGCCTTGGGCATCTGCGGTCTGCTCCTCGGCATCTGAGCTGGTCGCAGCTTCGAATGCCGCGGCGGCGTGGTCGAGCGAGGGCCAAACCTCAAGAGCCGCCTCCTCGTTATTGGGCATGACGGCGATGGAGCGCGCAGGCTCGGCATGGAGCGCGCGGGCCATAAGGCCGTCGCGGGCGAGCGCGGCGACCGGCGCGGCGGTAAGCTCGGGCGCGCGACGCAGCTCGCCGATCAGCGTCATGGCGTCGTGCATGAGCGAAAGCGGTGTCTCGGTCGTATCCGCGACCACGGCGGCACCGGCGACGGCGCCCACATGGTCCAGCACGGTGACGGGCTTGGCGGCGCAAAAGTCGACAAAACGCTTGTAGCCAGCGCTCTTGACCATGCGCTCGGCGGTCTTGCGGGCGGCGGGGTCGATGTCTACGGCCACGATGCGTGCCTGGCGCTCGCGCGCTGCCGCCTCGCGCTCGCGCGCCTCGGCAAGCAGCTGCTCCCACAGAGCGGCGTCGTGCAGCTGCCAGCCCTCAAAGCCCCAGCGCTCGCGTGCGGCGCCCGGGGCGCGGTCGGTCAGAATGTTCACGGCCTCCAGCAGCAGACCGCCGCCGGCGCACGAGGCATCGATCAGCGTGGGAAGGGCTTCGTTCTCGTAATCGTCGGCCGTCAACTCGCGCTCGCACAGTGCGGTCCAGCCGACCTGCGCCAGCACCAGGGCGGCGTAGTCGGGGCGCAGCACGTGCGCGCCCTCGCCGGCGCGGGTCGCTGCGGGCGGCAGGCGTTTGAACAGCGGGTCGCCCGAAAGGTCCAGGCTGATGCTCGCGCGGCGCTGGCGCAGCGAAAGCAACAGGTGAACGTCGGGATCGGCGGCGTCGACATCGGCGCGACGGCCCGTGGTCTCGGCCAGACGGTCGCACAGCGCGTCCTTGGCGCGCAGGGCCGAGAAACGCGTGTTGCGCAGCTGCTCGGTCACGCCGCGGGCGGTGATGGCGATGGTGGCGCCGGGGCGGATGATGGTCTCCCAGGTGATGTCGTAAACGCTGTCGTACAGCTCATCGGCATCCTGCGCCTCAAAGCGCCCGAGTACCACGAACACACGGCTCGCCAGGCGCGACCACAGACAGGCGCGGTAGCCTTCTTCGAGCTCGCCCTCAAATGTAGCGCGGCCCTTCAGCCGGCGAACATGCGAAAGCCCGAGGCGTTTAAGCTCATCGGCGAGTGCGGACTCAAAGCCCTCGGGGCAGCTTGCGTAAAATTCCATGGGTGACCTCTCTGGTTGCGTCGCTCCATTATATGATGGATGCCTCGTCTGCCCTTATCCTCGAAAGGAACTCATATGATTGATGCGTGCCCCGATTCCGCCGTGCTCTTTTTTGACGTGGACGGCACGCTGACGTCGTTCGATCCCGACGATATGACCGATAAGGACTTCAATGCAGTCCATCCGTCGAAGGCTGTTGTCGATGCATTTGGTCGCCTGCGCAATGCGGGTCACCAGGCATTTATCTGCACGGGTCGTCCCTTGTGGCTGATTGCCGATGGCCTGCGCGCGCTGAACCCGGCGGGTGTCGTTGCCATGGCGGGAGCGACGCTCGAGGTCGAGGGCCGCGTGGTGCATGAGGACTGCTTTGACGAGGACGTTATTGAGGAGCTTGCGCGCCGTATGGCCGCGGCAGGGATTGAGGCCTTTTTCGAGACCAACGTGGCTACTTTTGCCCTGGAACCCGCGGGTGTTGAGCAGTCGTCTCTGATCGGCACTTCTGTGGTGCACAGCACCGAGGAAATGCGCGTCGACGGCAGTCTGCGCGTGGGCAAGGTGTGCATCGTCGCGAGCGACCTGGCTCGCGTAGCCAACGATGATGGCTTTATCGATCGCGAGTTTGAGTTGTGCAACACCGGTGGTCAGAATCGCGAGCTGAGCCCCAAGGGCATTGACAAGGGCGTGGGCGTGGCGCGAGCGCTGGAATACCTGGGTCGCACCGGCAACGCGCGCACCTTTGGCTTTGGTGATTCCGGCAACGACCTGGGCATGCTCGCTGCGGTCGAGACGGCTGTCGCCATGGGCAACGCCATGCCTGAGGTCAAGGCGGTCGCCGACTACGTGACCGACGATGTCGCACACGACGGCACCGTCACAGCGATGCAGCATTTCGGCCTCATCTAATGAATCCCGCGTTCTGACGTTTGCCCAAACTGCGACTCTTTGCTTTTGCATGCTCAATCGATTTATCAATCCAAACACTGAGGTGTTTATACCGTTCGCCGAGAAGATAAAAACCCGCAGCTCACGCCTTGATAAACATAGGTAAAGTGTTTAGCAGTTTATCGGCCGTATGCTAACGAAAGGAATCAGGCAGATGGCAATCAAGGTGTTCGCTGACGGTGCAAACCTCGAAGGCATGCTCGACATGTACGAGAACGGCAACGTTCAGGGTTTCACGACCAACCCGTCCCTTATGAAGAAGGGCGGCGTGACGGATTACCGCGCGTTTGCCAAGGAGGTCCTGACCCACATCACCGATGTGTCCGTCTCGTTCGAGGTCTTTGCCGACGACGTCGAGACCATGGAGGTCGAGGCGCGCGAGATCGCTACCTGGGCCGAGAACGTCTACGTCAAGATTCCGTGCGTGACCACCAAGGGCGAGTCCACCGCCGAGCTGGTCCGCAAGCTTTCGGCCGACGGCATCAAGGTCAACGTCACCACCATCTTTACGCCTACGCAGGTTGATGAGATGGTCGAGGCCGTTGACGCCGAGACGCCGTCCATCATCTCGCTCTTTGCCGGTCGCATCGCCGATACCGGTGTCGATCCCATTCCGTTTATGACGGAGTCGGTCAAGAAGGCCGCCGCCAAGCCCAACTGTGAGGTCCTGTGGGCGTCCACGCGCGAACTTATCAACATTTACCAGGCCGAGGCCTGCGGTTGCCAGATCATCACGGTGCCCAACAGCATCCTGGCCAAGCGCAAGAACATTGGTCGCGACCCGTACGAGGTCTCGCTCGATACCGTGCGCGGTTTTGCCAAGGATATCGCCTCGCTCGGTTTCCATATCCTGCCGTAGCGCGAACACCGACTGTACCGTGGGCTGTTCGCCCCGGCCTTCCCTTTCCCTATCGCTCACGCGCTTTGCGAGGGTCGCGCTAGGGAAAGGGAAGGCCGGGGCTGCCGGCACGAGCTTGCCAGCAAGTTGGCGCTTGGCTTCCATATCCTGCCGTGG
>CAUEUQ010000031.1:0-20775 GCA_959021215.1 uncultured Collinsella sp.
GGACTTGGACATGGTGTCGCCGTTCTCGTCCTTGACCATGCCCTGGCACAGCAGGTTGGTGAAGGGCTCGTCCACGCTCAGCAGGCCCAGGTCGCGCAGTGCCTTGGTAAAGAAGCGACTGTAGAGCAGGTGCAAAATAGCGTGCTCGATGCCGCCGATGTAGTTATCGACGGGCATCCAACGGTCGGCGGCTTCCTTGGAGAAGGGCAGCTCGGTGTTGTGCGGATCGGTATAGCGCAGGTAATACCAGCTGGAGCAGGTGAAGGTGTCCATGGTATCGGTCTCGCGCTTGGCCGGGCGACCGCAGACCGGGCAGGTGGTCTCGTAGAAGTCCTTGCACTCGGCGAGGGTCTCGCCGGCGCCCAGGTCCAGGTTCTCGGGCAGCGTCACCGGCAGCTGATCCTCAGGCACGGGCACGATGCCGCAGTGCTCGCAGTGGATGGCCGGGATGGGGTTGCCCCAATAGCGTTGACGGCTGATGAGCCAGTCGCGCAGGCGGAACTCGACCTTGCGACGGCCGCAGCCCATGGCCTCGAGGTCGGCCACGATGGCAGCCTCGCCCTCGGAGTGCTTACCGCCGCGCATGCCGGTGTACTTGCCGGACTGAACAAGCGTGCCCTCGGCAGCGTGGGCGCAATCCCAGTCGACGGTCTCGGCATGGAAGGTATCGATGGTCTCGCCGGTGGCCTCGACGGCAGCGCGATCGTCATCGTCCAGGATGATCGGCACGATCGGCAGGTCGTACTTGCGGGCAAACTCAAAGTCGCGCTGGTCACCACAGGGAACGGCCATGACGGCGCCGGTTCCATAGTCGGCAACGACATAATCGGCAACCCACACGGGGACCTTCTCGCCGTTGACGGGGTTTACCACGTAGCGGCCGGTAAAGGCACCGTGCTTCTCGAGGGTGCCCTGGGCACGCTCGACGGCAGAGATATGCTTGGAGTCCTCGACGATCTTGGTGACGGCCTCCTCATACTCCGTGCCCTCGACGAGCTCGTGCAGACGAGCGTACTCGGGAGCCAGGACAAAAAAGGAGACGCCAAAGAGGGTGTCGGCACGCGTGGTAAAGACGGTGATCTTGCCCTCGTCGCCCTCAATGGGCTCGCCATCCTGGTCGCACAGGGTAAAGTCGACCTCGGCACCCTCGGAGCGACCGATCCAGTTGGCCTGCATCTGCTTGACGCGCTCGGGCCAGCCGGGGAGCTTCTCCAGGTCGTCGAGCAGCTCCTGGGAGTACTCGGTGATCTTGAAGTACCACTGCTCAAGGTCGCGCTTCTCGGGCTCGGTGCCGCAGCGCCAGCACTTGCCCTCGGTGACCTGCTCGTTGGCCAGAACGGTCTTGCAGTTAGGACACCAGTTGACCGGGTTCTTTTTGCGGTAGACCAGGCCCTTTTCCCACAGCTTCTCAAAGATCCACTGGCCCCAGCGGTAGTAGTCGGGGCTGCAGGTCTTGACCATGCGATCCAGATCGTAGGAGAAGCCCATGCGCTTCATCGTGGCGAGCGCCTGGTCCATATTCTTATACGTCCAGGCGGCAGCCTGCGTATTGTGCTTGATGGCGGCGTTCTCGGCAGGCAGGCCAAAGGCGTCAAAGCCGATGGGATGCAGCACGTCAAAGCCGCGCATGCGGGCCTGACGGGCCATGGCATCGCCGATGGTATAGTTGCGCGCGTGGCCCATGTGCAGGTCGCCCGACGGATACGGGAACATCTCGAGCACATACTTTTTAGGCTTGCTGTCGTCGGTGTCGACGGCAAAGAGGTTGGAGTCCTCCCAGGCCTTCATCCACTTGGACTCAATGGCCTGCGCGTCGTAGGCAGGGATCTCGTCCTTATGCTTTGTGCAATCGCACATATCAGCTCTTTTAATCTGAGCGGGGGTCGGGCGGCTTGGCTTTATTCGCTACCGCGGAAAGTCCTGCGCAAGACGAAGAGCACATTAAGTGCTCTTCTTTGCGTGCGGAACTTGTAGCGAACAAAGCCAAGCCGCCCGACCCTAAGGTTAACTTGACTGATGATAGCAAATACGACAAGCGAGATGCCTGCGACTTGCGGGCATCTCGCTTTATCTAAATAACGTGGTTGTGAATCAACCGCTATCTGTTATCCGCCCAAACATGGTCGGGTTTTCCAAGTGCCGCAGATTGCCGTGAAAGAGGAGCGACGCGTACTTTGGTACGCGAGCGACGGTTTGAACGGCAAGGTGCGGTGCTTGGGAAAGCCGCTTATCGATAGGAAACGCTCTGCTGGGAATCCTTGACGACTACGTCGTGGGCGCCGCCTTCGACGATCGAGGTCGAGCTGACCAGCGTTAGGCGTGCCTTTTCCTGGAGCTCGGGGATCGAGAGGGCGCCGCAGTTGCACATCGTGGACTTGACCTTGTAGAGCGTGCCGCCCACGCCGTCCTTGAGGGAGCCGGCGTAAGGAACGTAGGAATCGACGCCCTCGACGAAGCTGAGCTTCGCGGCGCCGCCCAGGTCGTAGCGCTGCCAGTTGCGGGCACGCGCAGAACCCTCGCCCCAGTACTCCTTCATGTACTGGCCGTTCACGTTGACGCGCTCGGTCGGGCTCTCGTCAAAGCGGGCGAAGTAACGGCCCAGCATCATAAAGTCGGCACCCATGGCAAGGGCGAGCGTCATGTGGTAGTCGTAGACGATACCGCCGTCGGAGCACACGGGCACATAGACACCGGTCTCCTCGTAGTACTCGTCACGGGCGCGGCAGACGTCGATCAGCGCGGTGGCCTGGCCGCGGCCGATACCCTTGGTCTCGCGAGTAATGCAGATGGAGCCGCCGCCGATACCGACCTTGATGAAGTCGGCGCCGCAATCGGCCAGGAAGCGGAAGCCCTCGGCGTCGACAACGTTACCGGCACCGACCTTGACGTCCTCGCCGTAGTTGGCGCGGATCCACTCGATAGTGCGCTTCTGCCACTCGCTGAAGCCCTCGGAGGAGTCGATGCACAGAACGTCGGCACCGGCCTCGATGAGCAGCGGCACGCGCTCGGCATAGTCGCGGGTGTTGATACCGGCGCCGACCATGTAGCGCTTGTCGTTATCGAGCAGCTCGTTGGGGTTAGTCTTGTGGCTGTCGTAGTCCTTACGGAAGACAATGCCCATGAGGTGATCGTTGTCGTCGACGATCGGCAGGGCGTTGAGCTTGTTATCCCAGATGACGTCGTTGGCAACCTTAAGGCTGATGTTCTTGTCGCCCACGATGAGCTGCTCACGCGGGGTCATGAACTCGGAGACCTTCGTCTGGTGGTCATCGCGACTGGGGCGATAGTCACGGCTGGTGACGATGCCCAGGAGCTTACCCTTGGGAGTGCCGTCGTCGGTAACCGGCATGGTGGAGTGACCGGTCTTCTCCTTGAGCTCGATGACCTGCTCCATGGTCATGTCGGGGGTCAGCGTGGAATCGGACTGAACGAAACCGGCCTTGTGATCCTTGACGGCCTTGACCATAGCGGCCTCGGACTCGGCGCTCTGGGAACCGTAAATGAAGGACAGGCCGCCCTCGGTAGCGAGCGCGACACCCATGTCGACGCCCGAGACGGACTGCATGATGGCGGAAACCATGGGGATGTTCAGGGTGATTGCCGGCTTCTCACCGCGCTTAAAGCGGGTTAGCGGCGTCTTAAGAGAGACGTTGTTGGGGATGCACTGCGAGGACGAGTAACCAGGGACCAGCAGATACTCCGAAAACGTGTGGGACTCACCGGGAAAGAACGTAGCCATGTTTCTCCTTTTTCCATGCGACCGGTCGGCTGCAGGCCTCGTAGGACCCAGCCCAACCTTGGGCGCCCAATACTGGGGAAGTATCTTAACGCACTTTGACTGCTACAATGCATGATTTAAGAAGAGCACACGAGGGTTTGACGCAGGCTTTGCGTTTGCCCAGCAAACACTTTAGCGGGGAGACGTGGAGCGTATGGAGTACAAGACGACGGCAAAGTTGGTCATTCAAGCGTGCGACAAAGATCTGCCGGGCGTGTTTGGACACGGCTGCGTCTTGCTGCTGCAGGGTATCGCCCGCGAGCACTCGCTCAACCGCGCCGCCAAGAGCATGGGCATGGCGTATTCCAAGGCCTGGCGCATCGTGAACGAGGCCGAAGGTCAGCTGGGCTGCAAACTCATCGAGCGCGACGGCGCCCGCGGATCCACCCTCACCCCCGCCGGCGAGCGAGCCATAGCGGTCTACGAGGAGCTGCAGGCCGACATAAACAAGGTCATTGCCACCAAAGCCGACGCCCTCATCGCCAGCATCAAAGAGTAGCTAATTTACGGAGGGCGTTGTCTAGGGTGGCGGCCACGATCAAGGGGTCATCGGTTCCGGCGAAGAGACGGATGGTGCTCCCCTGCTTGCCGCGTGGAGCCGAAAGGCGCGTCGTTGCGCCGCCGGCGGGCGATGTGCGAAACTCCCCGGGCAAAGCATCGAACAGCTTGCCCGCGCTACGCTCGATAAGGTCAAATTCAACTGCCGGGCCAAAGCCGTGCTCGAGGATTCCCGTTGCAACAGCATGGTCGGGATGCGAGCTCAGTCCGGGATAGCGTACGTTGCGCACCATCTCGTTGGCGGCCAGATACTCGGCCAGCGCACGCGCGCGGTCGAAATGTGCCTGCATGCGGACATCGAGCGAGTCCAGCCCGCGCTCCAGCACACCGGCCTCGTCAGCAGGCATATCAAGCTTGGCCAAGCCACAGCCCTCAAGCAGGGCATGCGCGCACTCAGCCGCGGCATCCACACGATGACGCTTGAGCTGCGAGCGCGCCACCGAAGCGGCAACGAACTTGCGCGGCGCCTTACCAGCACACACGCGGTCGAGCGCCTCGAGCGGCAGCACGGCACCCAGCCGCAGCGGATCGCAGCCAAAAGCCGACGCCACGGTGTTGTCAACAACCAGCAGCGCATGGGCCTCACGCGCCGCCCGACCCAGCGCACGCAGATCGGGCACACGCAGACCAAACCCGCCGATGGAGTTAACGAACCACCACAGGTGCGGCCCCTCGGCATCAAACGAAGCATCAAAGCCCTCGGACGCAGCGGCAAACGCCTCGGCGGACGGCGAGCCCACCAGCGCGACATCGCAGCCATCAAAGCCGTGCGCAAACGCATTGGTAAAGTCGTCCGCAAAGGCAACCAGACAATCGCCGGGACACACAATCCCCAGCTGCGACAGCGCTGCAGGCACATGCGAGGCCGCAAGCAACCGCGCCTCACGCGCGCCGGCCCTTGCAGCCCAGGCCTCTTCTAGCTGCTGTACGCCCATACGGCACCGTCCCTTCAAAACAAAAACCCACGATGCGGGTGTTCCCCGCATCGTGGGCAACGGCTGCAGTATAGCGCCGATATGCGATGAATCGCCTAGATGCTGAGCGTATGGTAGTTCACGCTCGCACCCGGAGCGTCAACGGTCACGCCATAGGCCTCGGGATAGATGCGCGTCGAAAACACGAGCGCGCCATCATTCACAAACACCTCGACCGACGAGACATCGCCGACAATGCGCACGTTACGAACCTCGTCGACGGGCTCCCAACGCACGGTACGACCGCAGCCGGCAGAAGCGCGACCCTCATCGGTAAATCGCATCTCAAAGCGCGAAGGCAGTTCGCCCTCAGCGGGCACAAACGCCAGCTTCAGCTCGCCATCAACGGTCGCGGTAAACGCGCCATCGACACCGTTGGCAACAACGTCAAAGCAGGTATCGCCGTCAACCTCCAACGAGCCCGCCCCCACACGAACCGAGGCATAATGGTGCTCAATCTCGCGCGCCGGCTGCTGCAGCACTACGCCGCCGGCACCGGCTGTAAGCTCACGCGGCACCGTCATGCAGTGCTGCCAACCCGCCACCAACGTCGGTGCGTTGCCATAGGTCGGCTCATCGGGCATGCCCATCCAGCCGATCAGAATGTGGCGACCATCCTCGGACGTAAACTCCTGCGGCGCGTAGAAATCAAAGCCGGCATCCCACAGGCGGAACTCGCCCAGCTCATAAGCGTCATTGCCACCCGTAATGTCGCCCGTTACAGGCATGTAGCCCGCTGCATACACATTGCCGCGGTCCCAACGACCGCCCTCAAGACCCTGGGGAGAGAAGGACAGCCACTTCGCCTGCACACCGCCATCCGCATCAAGCTCAAGGTATCCCGGACATTCCCACATAAAGCCAAAACGTTCGGGCGTAGACACACGACTCTCGAGCTCCCAGCTCAGCATATCGACCGAGCCATACACCAAGATCTCGCCCACATCGCGCCCGGCACCCTCGCCGTGCATAGCGCAAAATCGACTATCGACATGCGGCCCATCCACGCGACGACGCGCACCCAGCACCATGTGATAACGCCCGTCCGCGTCACGCCACACCTTGGGATCGCGCACGTGGCAGGTCAAATCCTCGGGATAATCCTCGGACGCCAGCACCACGCGCTTTTGGTTGAACTCCCGACCGGCAAGGCCATCAACGCTCTCCACATAGACGGTATCGGCGCGGCGGCCAGTATTGACGTAGTCGTACGTACCGTCAGCATCGGAAAGCTTAACGTTGCCCGTATAGAGCACGCGAATGCAACCGTCTTCGGCAAGCGCGGAGCCCGAATACACACCGTGGCAATCGAACGGCTCGTCGGGCAGCAGTGGGGCGCCAACGTAATCCCACGTCATAAGATCGCGACTCGTCGCATGGCCCCAGACCTTAACGCCGCCCTCGACATCAAACGGCGCATACTGAAAATAGGCATGGAACACGCCGCCTGCCTGGCAAAGACCGTTGGGGTCGTTGAGCCAGCCCGCCGGCGGCATAATATGGAAGCGCTGGCCATACGCGCCATGGCCGCACTCAGAGGCGGCAGCGTCAACAGCGGCGACCAGCTTTGCAAGGTCGCGGCCAAGTGCATTAGACATATCAAAGTCCTAACGGATCGAAAGTAACAAGACGCGAGAGATCGACACCAGATACGGGAAACGCCCGCGAGCATACAACCCGCGGGCACCCTTCAATCAAAAGCTCTTAGGCCTGCTCGGAAGCCTTGGGCTCGTCCTTGTACAGGACAAACGAGACGCCAAAGGAAACCAGCGCGGCGACCGCAAACATGATCGCGTACTGCACGGGCTGGGCCAGGCACAGCAGGATACCGAAGATACCGGTAACGCCCGTACCGGAAGCGGCAAGCGAGGTGAGCGCGCAGACCAGGGCGCCGCAACCGCCACCGATGCAGCCGGCGATGAAGGGCTTAAAGAAGCGCAGGTTCACACCAAAGATGGCCGGCTCGGTAATACCCATGAAGGCGGACAGGGCCGAAGGAAGTGCCAAACCCTTGATCTTGGCATCGCGGGTCTTAAAGGCAACGGCAAGCGCGGCGCCACCCTGAGCGATGTTGGCAGCGCTGGCGATGGGCAGCCAGTAGGTCACACCGTACTGGGCGAGCTGACCCAGGTCGATGGCGGTGTACATCTGGTGGATACCGGTAACGACCGTGGGGGCATAGAACAAGCCGACGATAAAGGAACCGATGCCGAAGGGCAGGGTCAGCAGGGCCTGGATCAGACCGAGGATGGCGTTCTCGGCCCAGACAAAGATGGGGCCGACGGCAACGAGCGTCACGAGCACGGTCACGAACACCGAGACAAGCGGGGTCACAAAGAGGTCGAACATCTCGGGAACGATCTTGTGCAGGCGCTTCTCGAGGAAGGCCAGAATGGCGCAGGCGATGACGATGGGGATCACATGGCCCTGATAGCCGACCCACTCAAAGCTGTACACGCCGGGAATGACGGTGACCATGGTCTGAACGCCCTCGGAGGCAACCGTGTAGGCGCTCTGCAGCGAGGAGTTGATAAACGCACCGCCGACGACGGCACCCAGGTACGGATTGGCGCCAAAGGCCTTAGCCGCGGAGTAGCCGATCAGGATCTGCAGAATGCCAAAGGACGTGCCCGAGACCAGGTCGGCGATCTTGTAGATAAAGTTATTAGTGTCAAGCGCGATAAAGCCGTTGGAGGCCATAAAGTTGAGGGCGCTCATAATGCCAAGCAGCAGGCCCGAAGCCACGATGGCGGGGATGATGGGGACAAAGACATCGCCGAGCACCTTAATGGCACGCATAAAGATGTTCTGCTGTTGCGCCGCGGCCTCCTTAACCTCGGCCTTGGTGGCAGCCTCGACGCCGCTGAGCGCGATGAACTCCTCGTAGACCTTGTTGACGGTGCCGGTGCCAAAAATAATCTGGAGCTGGCCCTGGGCCTCAAAGACGCCCTTAGCGCCGTCGATATTCTCGAGAGCCTCCTTGTCAACCTTGGCGTTATCGGCAATCACCAGGCGCAAACGCGTGGCGCAATGCGCGGCAGAGACGACGTTGTCGGCGCCACCGATGTTGTCGAGCACCTCTTGGGCTGATTTGCGGTAGTCCATGACTTCCCTTTCCTCCAACGGGCGCATGTGCACCCGGCCATCTTTGACACTTACACTGTAATCGTTTTCAGTTTCATATGTCTGTAATCGTTTTCATAGCAGGATGAACGGTAGGAATAAGCCGGCGAATGGTGGTTTTAAGGCAAAACAGGAGGTCTCAGAGGCGGGCAGACGTGCCAAAGCCTAGACATTCATAAGCTGATGGCCGAGCTTGAGCGTCTTCAGACCACTCTCCCCCTCCACGCCATCGAGCGTGTTGAGCAACATATTGGTCGCTTCAACGCCGCTGGTCAGGTAGCCGTAATGCACGGTGGGAATGCCGCCCGTCAGCGCGCGCAAAAATGCGTTGTCGCCAAAACCGCTCACGCGACGCACGCCCTCGCCCATACCACGTACCTCGTCAAGAGCGCGCAGGGCACCGGCCGCCATAGTGTCGGTCGCGCACGCGATAAACGAAACATCGGGGACATCGGCAAGCAGCTCGCGCGCAGCGCGATAGCCCGAGTCAAGAGTAAAGGATCCCTGCCGAATCAGGCTCGGATCAAGCACCACGCCCGCGGCGCGCAAGCCGGCCTCAAAACCGCGACGACGGTCGAAACCGGCCGCGCGGTCCTCTTCGGTAACTCCAATGTAGGCGATCTTGCCGTCCACGCGACCCGCAAGCGCACGGCCCAGCTCAAAAGCGGCTTCGCAATCGTCGTGATACACGCACGCCACGCCCTCGACATGTTGACCGATCAGCACAATGGGCACGCGGCACGACTCAATCGCCCGACGGTGCTCGTCGGTAATCATGGTTGCCACCAACACAATGCCGTCAACCGGGTGGTTTTGGAATAAATCGAGGTATTCGAGCTCACGATCGGCCGCGTTGTCGGTGTTGGCAAGCAGCATCTGGTAGCCACGACGACCGAGCACCTGGCCAATGCCGGCAGTAATGCGGCTCACGGATTCCGAGTTGATCTTGGGGACGATGACGCCGATGAGCTTGGTGGAACCGGTGCGCAGCGCGCGAGCCTGGCTGGACCGCACGTATCCTGTCAGCTCAATCGCTTTCTTAATGCGCTCGGCCTTGTCCGCCGATATGTATCCACCGTTGAGGTAGCGCGAGACGGCGGCGCTCGAAACGCCCGCCAGCTCGGCCACATCTTTCATCTTTACCACGAGCACCCCTGTCATTGAAATCGCTTTCACCATGATACCCGTGAAGACGGCATCCGAACAAAATCGGCCCACCCAGGTCGAGCAAACGTCAGCGAGCGGGCAACTGCCGTGGCGAGGTGCCGCGAAAGAGGAGCGAAGCGTACTTTATGTACGCGAGCGACGGTTTGAGCGGCAGATCGCCCGGCAGATGCCCGCGCAGCGTCGAGCGGTCCGGCGTTTGTTAAAACGCCGGAACATAGTTAGCCGTGATATTCGCCGTTGTATTGGATCAACGTTAGGTCTTCCACGCCGTCGAGTGCACGAATGGCGTCAGCATAGGGCATATCCACACCGTCAGAGAATACCTCAACGGCCATCTCGACTTTGTCGCCGCGCACGGTCTTGGACTTAACGGTGAACTTGGTGCGGCCAAATGCACGCACGATATCGTCGCCGGAGGTCTGGCCTGTGTAGTGGATGACCATCATGTACACGCGCGACTTGTCCTGGTGGCTCGCAAAGCCGGCGATCATCACCACGATCACAACTGCCGTGAGCCCCACGAGCGCATACATGCCGGCACCTGCCGTAATACCCGTGGTAATGGCCCAAAACAGATAGAGCAGGTCGAGCGGGTCCTTGACCGCCGTACGATAGCGGACGATAGACAGAGCACCTACCATACCGAGCGAGATGACCACGTTGGTCGAAATCGCGAGCGTGACCATACAGGTAAGCACGCACATGCCTACAAGCGTAACGGCAAAGCTGCGCGAATACACCACGCCGGTAAAAAAGCGCTTGTACACGTAATAGATCAGGATGCCCATGGCGAGCGCCACGAGCAGCGAAAGGCCAATCTTGGCAGGATCGACCTGGCCAAACGCCTCCAAAACGGAGTTCTTAAAAAAGTCTCTGGTGCTCATGGTCTAAATATCCCCTCGGTTCTCAAAATCCGATTCCCAGTAATTAAATCCGCGCAGGTAGGCGGTCTTGTCATAACACAGGCAGTACTTGGAGACCGCCGTAAGCTCGGCCGCGCCCGGAGGCACCATATCGCGCACCAGCTGCGGGCAAAACTCGGTAAACTTGACCTCCATCACCAGCTTGCCGGGTTCCAAGACCGGCAACGCGGGCAGTGTCGCATCAAAGATGTCAAAGCTCCCCACCGCCGCACGCACGTTACTATCAAAGGTAATGCGCACGGTGCCCTCGTCCATCACCCACGGTTCGCGCTCGTAGTCCACGATGGTCCGCGGGCGCATCATATTGCAGATGCACTCGATGTAGAACTCACGACAGAGCGGATAGGGACTCCTCAGCAAAAAGTCGTAGACGCCAGCCAGAATCTGCTCAAACTCGCCGCGCGTAAGTGGCGCATCCTCCTTGTAAATCCAGCTGCCGTACTTCTTTTTGCGCTCGAGCTTAATCACCTTGTCGCTGCCGTTATAGATGCGCACGCGATACTTTTTGCGCATGAGAATACCGGCGTCTTTTTCCTCGTAGGCCGAGTTGCAGTAGTCGTCAAAGAACAGGCTGCGAATGGTGTAACCGCCCGCCCGCGCATGCTTGTCCAGCTTAAACACCGGCGCCATGCGACAGGCAAGCGCGGCATGCTCGCCCTCGTTAATGAGATATTTGAGCTCGTGGCGATAACGCTCCTGCGTGGTACGCACAGGCGGAGCCGCCAAGCGCTCAAGCAGCGCGCTAGCCCTCCTCATACGTGTCCTCCACGACCCTACCGCCGTCTTGCACATAAAAACACTTCATGCCGTACTGTTTGCCGCCGTCGGTCACATAGTAGTCAAACGCATCTTGCGTATAGCCGTCGGAGTTGGTGGCGCGCACGCGCACAAAATACTGGCCGGCATCGGGCGCATCGCACGTTACCTCCGGCAGCAGCACGTCCTCGGCCTTAAAGACCACGTCGCTTATGGCATAGTCGCGCGCAAGCTCCACGGTATAGCGAATATCGCGCGCCTTAAAGTCGTAGGACGCATCCCAGTTGATGCGCAGCTTACCGTTATCGATCTGTGGCACGCCAATGTAGAACGGCATGGGCTTTTTATAGCTCTCGCGAAAGCTCTTATAGTTCTCCTCGATCTCGGAAGGAATCGCCGCGGTGATCTGCTCGTATTGGTCCTTGGTGACGGGCAGATGGTCGATATCGGGCGAAGCAAAGACCAGCGATTCAGTAACCTCGCGGTAGTGCTTGATCATCTTGGTCAGGCGAGTCTCGGTCAAATACGAGCGCAAGTCCTTGACGGCACGGTCGAGTTCGCTGCGGAACGACTTGCTGCGCAACGCGCGGTTAAACAGCACGTTGCCCCAGTAGTTGCTTGCGCCGCGCTCCCAGCTCGCGTAGTCCGAAAACCCGGTAAGAGAAAGCTCCAGCTTACGCAGCATGCCGTCATTATCCCAATCTAAAAAGTACCAGGTATTTGAGTTGAGAGGGCTGTACAGATAGCAGTTACGGTTCTGCGTATCGCAGTTGCCCGTCAGAATCTGAAACGCCAGGCAATAAACCAGATTCTCGGAATCAAAGTAGGTGTCGAGCACGTCATCGATCTTTTGCGATTCGTCGTTGAGCGCATCGAGCATCTCGATAAACTTGGTGTGGTCCGAATCGCCCTTAATCTCGAGCATGCCCTCAAAGTTTGCATGGTTGTAGTCGGGATCGTCGGCGAGCTTAATGGTGTCCTCGTAGCGATGGAAATCGAAGCTGTTCACCTTATACAGATGCCCGTTCTTATCCAAGCCGTGAGCCTTAAGCGCCGTCTTGTTGAGCTGCTCCACCTGCGTAAACAGGCCGTAGTCCTCAAAGGTGTCGTTGGACTTTTCGGTCTGGTCGCACACCCACAGATGCACAAACTGCGTGCGCAGGCCCATCATCTGGGGGATTCCGCGGATAAGGTCGTAGGCCATCTTGTTGCGAAAACGCATGCCCTCGCCCATGTGCTTGTTGAGCGCAATCGCGCGCTGTTGGCGCCAGGTACCCTTGCCCTTTTTGAGCTCCACCTTGTAATTCTTTTGCGAGTTCATGCTCGATGTCTGACCGCGCACCTGCACGGTGGCATTGGGCGCTTCCTTGCCATAGCCAACCTCGCCGGCAACGGGGCCCTTATCATCGCCTGGCTGCAGCAGGCCCATAACCTGATAGCGCGTCACGCCCATGTCGGCGTAATCATAAACCGAGTACGAATTGATCTCGGCCCAGCTATGGTCGGTATTCTCGGAGCTGTTGCCGCGCGAGACCGTCAGATACATGGTCACAATGCCCGAGTCGTCGTAGACCTCGTACAGCTCATCTTTATCGCGAAGGTGCTTGGTACCGTCCGAGGACTCGGCCTTTTTAATCTTGTCCTGCTTTTTGACCTTTTTAGTCGAGGATCCGTCCTGAGACGAACAGCCCGAAAGCAACAGCGCGCCGGCAGCTGCCTCAAACAGGCAGCGGCGAGACATCATCCTATCGGTCATCAGAACCTCCCCAATGGTAGCGATACACGCGAACTACTGCGCGCTCAAACGCGCCGTGCGGCACGCCCTTATGGCGACGTTCCTCATAGCGCTGTTCGGCACGGTCGAGCATGCGGCCCAGCTGTGTAAAGCGACCCGTTTTGTCTGTCGTCACAATAGGCTGCTGACTCAGGATACGATACGGCAAGTTGGCGGTATAGGTATCGAGCCGCAGCAGCGCCACGATAAAAAACACCGCCGCACCCAACAAAAAGCCAAAGCCGTAAAACTGCTGCGGCAAAAGCAACGACACGGCAGTCGCCAGCCCGGCCACACCGGCAAACAGGCCCGAAGCCAGAACGGCCCCCTTGTAGTCGGTAAAGTACAGCAAGATGAGCATCACCGTATTGCCCACGGCATACAGGCCATAACCCACGCACAGCGTGCGAAAATACCCGTGCATAATGTTGTTAAAGCCCAGCGGCAGAGCCGAGAGCACCGTGGTCTCGAGAGAAATGACCGCAGCGGTCACAAACAGCTGCTTGAGCGCGCAAAAGCGCAGTTCGCTGTTGAGCGTGGAGAGCATCTCCTCCTCGGCCACCACAATGTCGCCTACCACGCCGCCGTCGTTGAACAGGCTGTAGTAGTCGCGGTAGCGCGGATAGAAGTTGACCTCGACCGAGACCACAAAGTTGACGGTCGTGACCAGGATGGTCAAAAACGCGATGAGCGCCGGCACATCGTAGTAGGGCGCACCATAAAAGAAGCCCTTGACCTGCACGCCAATGGGACCGGCCCAAATAATCACCAGGTGCGCAAAGAGTCCCAGATTGGTTAACAGACCCGTGAGCGCCAGCGGCATAAACTGATCGAGCCACCGCAAAAAGGGCCAGGGGCTGCGGTCGCTCTGAGGAAAATACCGGTACAGCAGCACCACGTCCCAGGCGAGCATGACGCCGTAGCCCAGAGCAATTGATGCCAACAGGCCCTCGACCGGCGGCAGTCCCAGCGCCAGCGCGGCCAGGGCGCACAGGCACGCCACGCCAATGGCAGCCGCAAAGCTGCACAGGATGCCGCGGTAATCCTTGATGGCCGTGAGGTAACTCATGCCGTTCCAGTTGACGATCATAATGTTGAACAGCCACAGGCACAGCAGCCCCTGCAGCAGCGTGGCGCCCGAGAACAGCAAAAAGACGCCGTAGAGCACCGTGCCCGCAACGAGCATGATGGCGTTGGAGCCCCAAAACGAAGGCAGTATCTCATCCTCGCGCTCGGCAAACAACATATCAGCCAAAAAGCGCGTGACCGGCATGGAGAAAAAGCTCGTGAGCGTGAGCGACGCCAGCAGCGTATAGGTCACCATGCACACCAGCAAGTCCTGGTTGGCGCGCCCCACGCCCCACAGACCGCACAGCACCAAGATACCCACCTGGAGCAGCACACCCAGCAGCATGGGGCCCGTGCACACAATGCCGGCGTAGCCGTAAGCGCGCATCGTGGCAAACAGGCCCTTGCGCCTAAACAGGCGCTTGAGCTCAAAACCAATTCCGGCCACCGGCTACTCCCCCTCTCTGGGCAGGTCAAACGCTTGCGCCGTCTCGTCGTACAGCGCGCGATAGTTGGCGAGCATCTGCTCGTGCAAAAAGTACGTGGCAACGCGACGCTGCCCGCGCTCCCCCATCTCAATGCGACGGGCGCGGCTCACGCACATGCGTTCCATGGCATCGGCCAAGCCCTTGCGATACATGGGCGGCGTCACAAAACCCGCCACGCCAAAGTCGTCGCCCGGAGCGCCTTCGAGCAGCTCGCGACAGCAGCCCACCTCGGTCGTCACGCAGGGACGGCGCGCAGCGAGCGACTCCAGCACGCTGAGCGGCTGGCCCTCAGAGATGCTCGTCAAAATGGTAAAGTCGAGCTTTTCCATGTACTCGACCACGTTGACGCGGCCGGTAAAGATCAGGTCGCGCACGCCCAGGGTTTCGACCAGCGCGTGGCACTCGGCGCCGTACTCCTCGTCGTCCACACCGCCCATGATGTGCAGGCGCACCTTGGGCAGGCGCTCGTGCAGCTCAAAGAAGGCATAAATCATAGTCTTGACGTCCTTGATGGGCGCCAGGCGCACCACCGCGCCAATGTCTACCCAGCCGTCATCGGGCTTTAAGGGAATGTCCTTAAAGCGGTCGAACTGGATGCCGTTGGGAATAACCAGGCATTTGTCCGCATCGCAGCCCATATCGATCTGCGTCTTGCGGGCGTTGTGAAACAGGCTCGTCACGCGAAAGGCGCGACGGTAGATCTCCTCCGAAAGCAGGTAGAAAAAGCGGATCCAGCGGTCCTTAAACGACGGCACAACCCAGTCGGCGCGAATGATCTCTTCCTCGCGTTCGCGGGTATAGATGCCATGCTCGGTCAACAGCACTGGCGCATGGTAAACGCTTGAGCCCAGGCAGGCGAGCAGGCCACCGTAGCCGGTCGAGATGGCATGGTACACATCGGCCACCGGTACCTCGCTGCCCAACAGATAGAGCACGGGCAGCAGCATAGAGCGCATGGTGTGGAATGCGTCGGCAAAGGGCGTGTAGGGGTACTCTGTCAGGCACACGTCGCGGAAGATGTCCATAAACGTTCGGCTCTGCAAAAACGAGAGCGGATGCACGCGACGGCGCTGGAAGATATCGAACAGCACGTCCCAGTCCGGATTGGAGAGCGACACCAGGCGGCGTAGCGCCTCGCGCTCGCGGTCGTTAAAACTGGCTTCGTGTTGCTCGCCCGAAAGCCGCAGGGCATCGTCCAGGAACACCTCGTGCACCTCGACCACGTTGCTGGGCAGCTCGTAGACAAATTTGCCGCGGTCGGCAGCATGCGCGCCAATCACCCACAGCACGAACTCGTGCTCGGGCATGGCCTGGATATAGCCATGCATCCAGGTAGATACGCCGCCGTGCACATAGGGGTAGCAACCCTCGAGTACCAAGCAGATTCTCATCTGTCGCCACCCTCCTTGCGCTCGATCGTCAGGGTCTTATCATTTGCCTTGAGCAGATACAGATTGCCCGTAAGGTGCGTTAGTTCGCCATCCGTCACCGCACCCGGCTCGCCATTATTGGCGCGGAACATGAGCCACGCCTCGTCGTGGAAATTGCCCAGGCTGAGCGTCCAGGCATCCGCGCTGGTATCCACGCTCACCGTCACCGAAGAAAAGCGCTGGATGGCGCCCGAGCATTCCGAGCCGGTCTGGCGACGCAGGTCGGGCGCGGATTTGGTAAGCCACTCCAGGTAGTCGACCAGGCCGCCCTTGTAGATCTCCCAGCCCTCCTTGGCTCCGCGATCGGGGTCCAAAAGGTCGTCCGGGTGCATAAAGTGCGTGCTCACGTAGTGCATGTTGAGCTCGGACACGGCTGCCAGGCGCATATAGGAATCGTCGACCATGCCGCCCGAGACAATGCGCGGCTGCTCCACAATGCCATCGCTCGCCACGCCAAACTCCTGCACGTACGGCAGGTCGGTGCCATCCTCAAAATACGTACTGGCGATGGTCTTAATGCGCGGAACATCGGTACCGATAAGCTTGCGCGCACGGACCGAAAGGATATTTGACGGCGGCACGTAGACCGAGCCGTGCGCGTTGGGCAGCACCTCGTCCTGAAAGGCAATAAGCTCGTTAAGCGATGCGACGAGCGTCTCCTTGTTCTTCCACGTCTTGTAGTCGTACAGCGTGCCGTAATCGGTGTCCCAGAGCGCCAGAGGCTGATGGTTGTAGCCGTGAAAGCCCAGCTCTCCGCCCATCTGCAGCAGCATGCCGCCAAAATAGCGGAACTGCGTGGTATCGGGTTGGCGCGCGGGCTCGGTCTGGTTGACCGCGTCCTCGTAGTTTTCGATCATCACGCCGGTATAGCGAATGCCGTATTTTTGCGCGAGCTTTTGCAGATCGGGCCACCAGACCTTGGTGTAAAAATCCGCAATGGAAAGGCCGTAGTCACGCTTGATATAAGTACCATCGCCCGAGGGCACGGGGCTAGGAAAGTCGTCCAAATAGAACACGGCGCTGTTGATGACCGGATAGGCCGTGGCATCACCCAGCAAGCTTATGGCCGAAGCATAGAACCCACGCATGACCTTGTCGTAGATGCCAATGTTGCACACCACGGTGTGACCACTGCCGCAATCGTTAGACCAAATGAGCGGCGTGCCCGCGTCACCGGTCCTTGCCCAGACGTGCGCCGTTTCGCGCAATGAAACCGAAAGCGAAGAATCGAAGGGGTCCGAGAACTCGTAGCGCTCTCCTCCGCCCAACATAAAGTCCTCGCTCGGAACGATACTTTCGGCTGTCGCATAGTCATATCCGGCCGATTCGATCCCAAGCTTGGAAGCAATAGCCTGCAGGCAGTTCGAGTTATCTGGCGTCATGCCCAGCATGAGTGAGCCGCCCGCACTCACCCAACTCATCAGATCGGTCAGATGCGTACCCAGTCCGTCAAGCGAGGGCATAAGCACAATCACGCGATCAAACGACGTGAGCGATGGGATCGCGTCCGCACCGTCGGTGGCAATATCAACATCGCGATGGGCGATCTTCATGTCGAGCAGGATCTGGTCGAACTGTTCCTTTACGTCCTCGACGCCAGCTTGATCGGAATCGGTAATGACCAGGCACGTGGGCTTTTGGCCAAAGATTGCCGAGGAGGCAGGCACCGCATCGTTGGCGGCAAGCATCCCCAGCTTATGCTGGCCCGCACTGTACTGCACGCCGGCACGCTCCACCAGCAGCACGGCGGCCATGGCAATAAAGACCGCCCACACCACGAGGAGTCCCATCCAACGAAAGCGGCCTGCACGGTCGCGGATATGTTGCGCCACACTCATCCGGCCTCCTCCCCGTCGCGCCAAAACGCCAACTTTTCGCGATTGTCGGCGCTCAAATACACATGCTGTTTGTCAATCGCATCGATCACACGGTGAACCTCGTCACCATCGCGGCGCATCACGGCAAGGCGCAGGCAAAGCATCCAAACCTCCTGCTCCTCGGGCACGTCGAGCACCAGCTGGTCGGTCACGGCCTGCGCCTCGTCGATCTGTCCGACATCGGCCAGAGCCGTCGCATATCGAATGCGCAGCTCAAGGGCGCCCTCACGCTCGCAGCGACGCGCGAGCAGGCGCGCGTACTGTTGGCGCTGAATCTGAGCCACGCACCCCTCGGCCAAGCCCGAGCCCAAGTATTCACCAAGAAAATCACAGTATTCGATGAGATTTTGCGCGCTCGGGTCCGTCTTAAAGGCGCGCTCCAGCTGCTGCAGTTTAACGTCGGACTCCTTGGAGATCTGCGCCACCGCCGTCGCGGCATAGTGCGCCACCTCAACGTCGTCGTTAAGCTTAGCCGCCTGCAGCTGCGCCAGGTACGCGTCGGGCTCCTCGGTGAGCATGGAGAGCATTAGGCGGCGCCGGTATGCCGGGTCGTTGACGATGAGCGCCTCCTCGAGCGGCACTACGCCTGCATCGTCCTCACCACTCGGTACCGACATACTACGATGCAGGTCGTCGTTGAAGCGCAGCGACTCCAGCGCAGACTCTTTCAGCCCCTCGCCAAACACCGCGCTGCGGACCGATAGCAGAACCACCAGCAACGGGCCCCACAGCGGCACCAGCACTATCACAGCCAGCATGTGCCCGCGCACCGGCAGCAGGCCCAGCTTCATGAGCGTCCACAGCATCAGGCAAACCAGCGCATGAATCAGCAGCAAGACGGCAGCAACGACAAGCGAGATCAAGCGGCACCCCCCTCACCGTCACCGGTGTAAGAGATGTGCTGCAGCAGCTCCACGATGTCCTCGCCGTCGACGGGCTCCACCGCAATCTGCTTTGCACTCAGACGCTCGCGGATAATGGGCAGATCGCACGCCTTTGCCTGGCGCATAAGCAGGTAGAGCACGTCGCCGTTGACCAAGCCCGCCGCGTCGCTCTCGCGGATTGCCGACCCAATTGCGCCCACCAGCTCGCCGACAGGCTCCATGCCCGGTACCACGCGCAGGAGCAAAAAACTCCCCATCTTGCTATCTGCCAGCGCCTGCGCCGCCGCAAGCTCTTGGCCAAAGGCAGCCTGCTTGAGCACGCAAGTACCGTCAACGCAGCGTTTATCCTGCGCCGCCGCCTCATAGTCAAAGGCACGGCCCAGCGCGCTTTCGACCAGGCCGCACAAGATGCGGAACAGGTTTTGATAATAGAGGGTCATTTGGTTTTCGGCCGCACTACGCACAAAGATCAACACGGCGGGTGCCCCGTCGCGCTCGATCGCGTATCCAAACATGGGAAGTCCCGGCGTCAGCTCGCGGTTCACCCACAGGTTCGAGTGACCCCCGTCGCCCAAAAGAGGTGCAAGCTGCTCAAGCGTAAGCGAGCGTGCGGCATCTTCGGCAATGGTGGGACTTGCTGCCACCAGGCGTGCAAATGCCACTCCCGAAACATGGTAGATCGCCACCGAATCGTTCTCGAGGATCTCGTCCAAAAGCTCGCAGCACTTGCGATAGATGTCGCGCGGGTTGAGCACGTCGAGCTCCTGCGTCACGGCAAAGATCTTGCCAAAGCTGTCGTGGCGACCCACGATCTGGCGCCTGTACGCGCGCTTGTCCTCGATCGCGTCGTGGTAGAGCTGCGTAAGGAACGTATTGCGGTTGCGCACGAGCTCGTTTTGATCGCGCTCCGCCCTAATGGCTTCGCTGTTGCGCAGCTGCACATAGCCGCACACGGCACCCACCACAAAGTACGCAATAAACGGCAGCCAGTTGGACGGCTCGTAGAACAGGCCCTGGAAGGTATAGCCGTACTGAGTAAAGTAGCTCGCCGCCAGGCCAATCGAAGCCAGCAGTGCTGCGACCAAGCCAAAGTCCAAGCCATACAGCGTGCCGATCATCACCACATAGAGCAGGCGATAATCGAGCACGTTGAGCTGGGCCGATTGGGAGAACAGGTGCTCCAGCACCTCGAACAGGACCCAGGCAACGCCCGTCTCCAGGCATTTAATAGGCAGCGCGCGCATTTGGATGCGGTCGATGGCGGCGCGCAAGGGGTTGACTTTCTTTGCGCGGCCAGCATCCCAACGCGCTTGAATGGTCGAAAGATCGCGCAGCAAGTCGTAGCGCTGAAACCAGCCATAGCGCACGCGAGCGACGTCGTTGGCGGGCAGGTTGTAGCCGGCAGAATCGCCATAGGCAGCTGAAAGCCCTGGGAACAGCGCCTGAAGAGCCTCGCCCACTTCACCCGCCGTGTGATGGAAGGCATCGGCAACGTCGAGCGTCTCAAAGTTACTGTTAGCGCCGGGCGATTTTAGCCGCTAATAGTCAAACTATTTTGACCAATCCCGGTCACCGAATAATGGCCACCGTGCCTCCCCGCCGCCACTACGCTGGTGGTGCCAACACGCCGGCGTTAGGAGGACCATTGAGGTGAACGAGAGACACGATGACCTACAGGAGATTATAGACGCGGCGCTCCGGGAGATGGCCGCGGAGGAGGGCGACGGGTTCGACCCGCAGGCATGCAACCTCGCGGAGTTCTGCAGGAGGACGGGGCTCACCCGCTCCCGTGCGAGGACGGTCAGGGCACACGGGTTCAGGGCCCTGCCCCACGGGAACAGCGGGAGGAGGGCCGCGCCGGGCGTGCTCGCCGGCCACACCGGCCTGGTGGACGACCTCCTGCGGAAGGGCGTCACCAACTGTTAGCACTACTGTAAAAAGAACCAATTTCGCCATCGCACTTTAGCCGATTCCG
>CAUEUQ010000032.1:0-20240 GCA_959021215.1 uncultured Collinsella sp.
CGGGGCCTGACGACTCAGGCCCTCACACCGGCGTGGCTCGCAACCAAACGCTTCCATCTTGAAATACGGGGAGTAAATAGTGAAATCGCAGGTGAAGGGGAGTAAAACGACAAAGAAAAAGCCTCCGTCCCAACCTGGGAACGGAGGCTCGGTTACCGTATTTACTCACCAATGTCGCTGGCGGCTTTGCCGTGACTCTCGTACGAAACAAAACTCAGCGTCACAGTGCGGCACTCAAAAATGCAGGTCAGAACCCTGTCGGCCTATTCCCACTCGATGGTCGCGGGCGGCTTGGACGTGATGTCGTAGCACACGCGGTTGGCGCCGGGGACCTCGGCAACGATGCGGCCAGAGATGCGGGCCAGCACGTCGTAGGGCAGCTTGGCCCAGTCGGCGGTCATAGCATCGCTGGACTCGACGGCACGCAGGATGATCGGGCGCTGGTAGGTGCGCTCGTCGCCCATAACGCCGACGGACTTAATGTCGGGCAGGACCGCGAAGTACTGCCAGCAGCTGTGCTCGGAGTTGCGCTCGCCGGTCTGCTCAAACAGACGCTGGTTGTAGGCGTCGAGCTCCTCGCGCACGATAGCGTCGGCGTTCTTGAGGATCTCGAGCTTCTCCTTGTCGACCGCACCGATGATGCGGATGGCAAGACCCGGGCCCGGGAAGGGCTGGCGGAACACGATGTGACCCGGCAGGCCCAGTGCCAGACCAAGCGCGCGGACCTCGTCCTTAAAGAAGTGGTCGAGCGGCTCGATGAGGTCGAAGTGCACGCCCTCGGGGAACGGGATTAGGTTGTGATGGCTCTTGATGGTGGCCGTCTTGCCACCCGTCTTGCGAGCGCCGGACTCGATGATGTCGGGGTAGATGGTGCCCTGAGCCAGGTACTTGACCGGCTTGCCATCGGTCTCGAGCTGCTGCGCCACGGCGAAGAACTCTTTCCAGAACTGCGTGCCGATGATGCGGCGCTTCTCCTCGGGCTCGGTCACACCGGCCAGAAGCTCGGCATAACGGTCCTCGGCGTGGACGTGGATAAAGTCGACATCGAACTGCTTGGTGAAGACCTCCTCCACCTGCTCGGGCTCGCCCTTGCGCAACAGACCGTGGTTGATGAACACACAGGTCATCTGCTTGCCCACGGCGCGTGCGCCCAGCGCAGCCACGACGGAGGAGTCGACGCCACCGGACAGAGCCAGAATCACGCGGTCGTCGCCGACCTTCTCGCGGAACTCGGCCGTCATGGTCTCGACCAGGTTGTCCATGCTCCAGTTAGGCTCCAAGCCGCAGATCTCAAACAGGAAGTTGCTCAGCAGCTGCTGACCGTACTCGGAGTGCTTGACCTCGGGGTGGAACTGCGTGGTGAAGATCTTGCGCTCAACGCACTCCATGGCGGCAACCGGGCATACATCGGTGCTGGCGGTAACGGTAAAGCCCTCGGGCACCTCGGACACGGCGTCGCGATGGCTCATCCACACGGTCTGCTCCATGGGCGTGGAGTTAAAGAGCTTGGCGCCTGCCGTGCGCGTGATGGTGGCGCGGCCGTACTCGCCCACCTCGGAGTGGCCGACCTTGCCGCCGAGCGTCACGGCCGTGATCTGATGGCCGTAGCAAAAGCCCAGGACGGGAAGGCCCAGGTCAAAGATGGCAGGATCGATGGACGGAGCGTCCTCGGCGTACACGGAGGCCGGGCCGCCGGAAAGGATGAGCGCAGAGGCGTTCATCTCGCGAATCTCATCGGCCGAGATGTCGCAGGGGACGATCTCGGAATACACGTTGAGGTCGCGGACGCGACGGGCAATGAGCTGACCGTACTGCGCACCAAAGTCGAGTACGAGGACCTTTGCGGAAGCCTTTTGATCCATGGTTCCCCCTCTTGTTGGCGGGGAGCCGGTGCCCACCCGCGTGAATGAACGAAAATAACCTCCATAGTGTACACGTTATATGGGGTTTCTCGTCGCTCACAGCCATCAGCGCACGGCAAACGCACGACCTAGGCCCCTATTTGACGGCAATTGAAGTGTTACCAAACGTTGCAGATGATGTAATACGTTTGAACATTGGACGCCCTGTGCCACAATACTGCCGAACGATTCCGCCTCTGCGGCGGCAAATACGATAGGAATACCAGCATGAAGCGCATCCTTCTCATCGCCACGGGCGGCACCATCGCATCGACCGAGGACGGCAACGGCCTCTCCCCCGCCCTGACCGGTGAGGAGCTCGCCCAGAGCGTCCCCGAGATCTCGGGCCTCTGCGAGCTCGACGTGGTGCAGCCCATGAACATCGACAGCACCAATATGCGTCCCAGTGACTGGATGCGTATCCGCGACGTCATCGTCGAAGGCTATGCCGACCACGACGGCTTCGTGATTCTGCACGGCACCGACACCATGAGCTACACCGCGGCGGCGCTTTCCTATCTGATTCAGGACAGCCCCAAGCCCATCGTACTCACCGGCTCGCAAAAGCCCATGGGCAACCCTTTTACTGATGCCAAACTCAACCTGTACCAGAGCCTGCTCTATGCGCTCGACGAGCACTCGCACGATGTGTCGATTGTGTTTGGTGGCGTCGCCATTGCCGGCACGCGCGCCCGCAAGCAGCGCACCATGAGCTTTAACGCGTTCATTAGCGTCAACTATCCGCCCATTGCCTACATCCGCAACGACCGCATCGTGCGCAACGGGCTCCACGGCACTCATCAGGGCGAAAACCCGGTGCGTTTCTACGACAGCATCGACCCGCGCGTGTTTGTCCTTAAGCTGACGCCCGGCGTGAACCCGGGTATCCTGGACGCCCTAGCCGATAGCTACGATGCTGTAATTCTTGAGACCTTTGGCATTGGCGGTATCCCCGAGTTTGGTGAGTCGGGCGAGTCATTCCAAGAGGCAATTTTCCGCTGGGTCGATTCGGGCCGCACCGTCGTTATGACCACGCAGGTCCCCGAAGAGGGCCTCGATCTGGGCGTTTATGAGGTCGGCCGCGCTTACGCCGATCATCCGGGCATCCTGCGCGGCGATGACATGACCACCGAGACGCTCGTGGCCAAGACCATGTGGGCACTCGGCCAGTCACGTGATGCGTCAGTAATTCAGCGCCTGTTCTACAGCCAAGTCAACCACGACCGTATCCCGATGGTGTAACCACCGGTCAATAGGCATCTTCTATTCAATGCCCTCGAGAAGCTCTGACACCGTCATGCCGAGTGCGGGTGCGATCTTAAATAGAACCTTGAGCGTGAAATTTGCCGTCCCATCTTCGATTCGGTCGAGGTAGGGTCGGCTGATTCCTGTCGCCACACAAAAATCAACCTTGGAGATACCAAGGTCTCTGCGTGTCTCTTCGACCCGCCTGCCAAGAATCTGTTTCGCACGTTCGTCCATGCAGCCGAGTTTGAAATGGAGCCGAACATAAACGTAAACTATAGTTTACGTTTTGCCGAATACACAGGAGTTTTCTATGTCGGGTTCTTCGGTCCGCATGTACCGAGCCACGCTTCGCACAAACAGCGCACCGCTCAAGCTCGTCGTCGTTGAAGCAGAATGCCTTTCGCCCGATGAGCGCACAGCATTTGCATTGCTATCAAGTCGCGTCGCCGCCGTTCTGGTCCCTTGCCCGGCGCAAGGTGAACTTGCTATCCAATGCCAGGCGCACAGCTGCTCGCTCAATCAGGCTGCCGTGATCGCAACCAGCCAACGCGGTCTGCCCCTTCTCCTGGAAGCCGGTATCGCGCTCTGTCTTCGCGGCGCCGGATACGAAAACGAGGCCGCCGCCGACATGGTCTTTAAACCACGATCGAGCGGCGGCCTCGCAGCAGCCATTGAATATATGTGCAGGCTCGTTGCCTAAAAGGACAAGCTAGAAACCAAGGCCAAAGCCCGTTCCGGTAATCGCCGAGTACATAAAGTAAACGTTGACCACGTTGAGGAACACACCCGTGATGCAACCGTTGCGCAGGTAGCGCTCGCACACGATGCGCGCCATGGCGGCGGAGTCATCATTGTTTTTAGCCTGGCGTCCCGCCGTAAAGTACGTCGCCACGCTCAGCAGCAGGTTGAGCACCGGCAATGCCAGCAACTCGTAGCTCTTGCCCCAGCGCGTCGCCTCGCCGGCAGCATTAAACTTTGTTGCCACCTCGGGACCAATGTTGGGGATCACAAACGCTGCGACCACCAGCGGAATCACCGCAAGCACGAGCAGCGCAATACCCATGTAGCCAGCTTTTTTGCCATATTTAAACATATGCGTCGTCCTTACACGTTAAAGCGGAAGTGCACGACGTCGCCATCGGCCATGACATAGTCCTTGCCCTCAATACGCAGCTTGCCGGCGGCCTTGGCGCCCTGCTCGCCGCCGAGCTCGATGTAGTCGTCGTAGCCAATGACCTCGGCCTTAATAAAGCCGCGCTCAAAGTCGGTGTGGATGACACCGGCGGCCTGCGGGGCGGTCGCGCCCTGACGCACCGTCCAGGCCTTGACCTCCATCTCGCCGGCCGTAAAGAACGACTGCAGACCGAGCAGCTTATAGGCCGCTTGCGCGAGCACGTCCAGACCGGGCTGCTCCAGGCCCAGGCTCTCCAGGTAGTCGGCAGCGTCCTCGGGATCGAGCTCGGAAAGCTCGGCCTCGATCTTGGCGCAGATGGGCAGCGGCTTAACACCATCGATGGGCGCCAGATCGTCGTTGAGCATATCCTCGTCCACGTTGGCCACATACAAGATGGGCTTCATAGTGAGCAGGAACAGGCCCTTGGCGGCAGCACGCTCCTCGTCGGTCATCTCCATGGATGCGGCGCGCTTGCCCTCGTTGAGCCAGGCAAGCAGGCGCTTAGCGACCTCGAACTTGGGCATGAGCTCCTTGTCGCGCTTGGCCTCCTTCTCGAGCTTGGGCAGCTGTTTCTCGAGCGTTCCCATATCGGCCAGGATGAGCTCGGTCATGATGGTGTCGGCATCGCCGGCAGGATCGACGAACTCGCCCGTGCGGCCCACCTCACGCATGACGTTGGGGTCCTTAAAGTAGCGCACGACCTCGCAGATGGCATCGGTCTCGCGGATGTTTGCCAAGAACTGATTGCCCAGGCCCTCGCCCTCGTTGGCACCCTTCACCAGGCCCGCGATGTCGACAAACTCGACCGTCGCCGGCACAATGCGACCCGGGTTGACGATGTCGGCGAGCTTTTGCAGGCGGCTATCGGGCACATCGACGATACCCACGTTGGGGTCGATCGTGGCAAACGGGTAGTTGGCGGCAAGGCCGGTCTTTTTGGTAAGCGCGGTGAACAGCGTCGACTTGCCCACGTTGGGCAGGCCCACGATACCGATGGAAAGGGACACGACAGCTCCTTTTGGTACAGGTACTTCAAACCGTATAAGTATAGCGCCGCCGCAGCATCCGGGCGAATCCGGACACCGCAGCGGCGCAAATGAAGCAGAGAAGCCAAAGGTCTCGATGCATCAAACCTTACTTAAGCTCGGGCCAGAAATCCTTGTTGGCCTCGATGAGTTCGTCCAGGATCTGCTTGGCGACGCTTGCCGAAGGAATGGTCTTGGAGAGCGTAAGTGCCTGCCAGAGCTTCTGGTAGCTGCCCTCGACCCAAGCCTGGACGACGAGCTTCTCCACGGAAACCTGCTGCTCCATCAGGCCCTTCTGGAACTGCGGAATCGGGTCCTGGCAGATCTTCTCAAAGCCGTTGGAACCGACGATGCAGGGAACCTCGACCATAGCCGTCGGGTCGAAGTTGGGCACCGCGCCCTCGTTGGGGACGATCAGCAGGAAGCGCTCGAGGGTGTTCTCGGCCAGTGCGCAGGCAAGGTCGACGATGTAGTTGGCGTGCACGTCGGGCTCAAAGCCACCGTCCTTGGCCGTACCCTTGGCGATGATGTCGCGGCAGGCACCGAAGACCTTCTTCTCGCGGCCGTCCATGACCTCGTTGGCGCGGGTGTAGTTGGGATCGGACGTCTCAACGACGTAGTCGGGATACAGGTAATACTTGAGGTAGGTGTTGGGAATCGTCTCGGGGTCGACCGCATAGACATCCTTGGCCTTGCCGAAGGTATGAATCCAGCTCTCCTCGACGTGCTGCTCCTTACCGGCCTCGTGCTCGATACCGTCCAGGTAACCGTTCTTTGCCATGTGCTCCTTGATCTGCGGCATGAGGTCGTTGCCCTCCTTGTCGTAGATCTTGCTCCACCAACCAAAGTGGTTGAGGCCGTAGTAGCTGTACTGCAGCTCGCGACGATCCTCGATGCCGCACATACGGCTCATCTTGTCCATGAGGTCGATCGGCATATCGCAAATGTTGATGATGCGGCTGTTGGGACGCAGCACGCGGCAGGCCTCGGCGACGATGGCCGCGGGGTTGGAGTAGTTGAGCATCCAGGCGTTGGGGCTGTACTTCTCCATGTAGTCCAGAATCTCGATGACGCCGCCGATGGAGCGCATGCCGTAGGCGATACCGCCGGCGCCGCAGGTCTCCTGGCCAACGCAGCCGTACTTGAGGGGAATCTTCTCGTCGAGCTCGCGCATAACGTACAGACCGACGCGGATGTGGGCGAGGACAAAGTCGGTACCGGTGAAGGCGGTCTCGGGGTCGGTGGTGTAGTTGAACTCAACCTCGGGGGCATTCTCGTGGAAGTAAATCTCGCAGGCCTTGGCCACGATCTCTTGGCGCTCGGCGTTGTTGTCGTAGAAGGTCACCTTGTTGACCGGGAAGCGATCGCGCTCCTCGAGCAGCATCAACGCGATGCCCGGGGTGAAGGTGGAGCCACCGCCGGCAATGGTCACGGCATAATTCTTCTTGGACATGATGTCCTCCTCATTCTGGCCGCTTGCTCAGTCCGTCCCCGCACGCGGCCTTGCGCGGTTTGGAATTGTTACCTTGGAGTGGATATTTAGATCTGAGGGAACGGCCTTGCATTGCGCCTTGTCGTTGCAAGGCCGTTTACTTTTGGGGTGAATCGTCTACAAAAGGCTCTCGAACTTCTCGCGAACCTGAGGGACGGAAAGGCCGATGACGACCTGGATCGACTGGCCCTGGATCACCAGGCCATGCGTGCCGATGGCCTTGAAGGAAGCCTCGGGAGCAACAGCGGCCTTGTCCTTGACGTTGACGCGCAGACGGGTCGCGCAGTTGGTGACGTCGATGACGTTTTCCGTACCACCGAGCAGATCGAGGATGTTCTCGGCAAGCACCAAGCGCTCGTCATCCTTGCTCTGGGCAACCGACTTGCTGGCAGCGGCACCGCCCTGCTTTTGATTGTAATCGGCCTTGGACTTGAGCTCGACCTCCACGTCATCGTCCTCGCGACCAGGGGTCTTAAAGTCGAACTTGACGATCAGGAAGCGGAAGACAACGACCCAAAGAGCGGTAAAGCACAGGCCGACCAGGATCGAAATGGCGTACTGCAGACCATGCGCAGCCCAAAGAGGCAGCCAATCCCACGAGAGCATCGAGATGATACCGCCGTCGAAGATACCCACGACGCCAAGAGCGTTTTGAGCCATGCATCCAAGCGCGCCGAGCGCGCAGTGGACCACAAACAGGCCGGGGGCAACAAACAGGAAGGTGAAGTCGAGCGGCTCGGTAATGCCGCAGAGCATTGCGGTAAGGTTGACGGGAATAAGCAGAGCCTTGACACGCTGCTTGCGCTCGGGCTTAGCGGTCATGTAGAACGCGATGGCAACGCCAAGCGAGCCAAAGACCTTAGTCCAGCCGGGGCAGGTGTAGGCAGCCCAGGGAGCAGCATCCTTGAGGGCAATGCTCGGATCGGCGGCAAGCTGGGGCAGAATATTGGCCCAAGCGGCAAAGATGCCACCGTTGACCGCCGCGTTGTCGTAGTAAAACGGCGTATAGATAAAGTGGTGCAGACCCGTAGGAATCAGCACGCGCTCAAAGAAGGCAAAGACGCCCACGCCAAACGTACCGGCGGAAAGAATGAATCCCTGGAAGGCAGAGATGGCAGCTTGAACATGCGGCCATACCAGGCAAGCGACAACAGCGACCGGAACCATGACGAAGAATCCGATCATGTAGATGAACACGGAGCCAGAGAACACGCCCAACCACTCGGGGAGCTCGGTGTCGAAGAACTTATTATGCAGCATCGTGGCGATACCTGAAATGATAAGCGCGCCCATGATGCCCATGTCGAGCGTCTTAATGCTTGCGATGGTGGCAAGACCGGTGCCGCTGCCGGCCTCGATGGAGAAATCGACGCCAAAGGCAGGACCCCACTGGCCCAAGATCGTGCTTACAAAGTAGTTAAAGGTAAGGTAGATGGCTACGGCTTCCATGCAGCAGCGGGCGTTCTGCTTGTTCGCGAGCGAGATCGGCAGAGCCACGCAGAACAGCAGCGGCATCTGGTTAAAGAGCGTCCAGCCGCCCTGGAGCAGAACATTCCAGCAGTCAAACCACAGATGACCCGCGGTGGCCATCTCGCCGAAGATCGCCTCGGTGGTAAACAGCGTGCCCAAGCCGACGATGATTCCGGAGAATGCGAAGAGAATTGCCGGAGCATACATTGCGCCGCCAAAACGTTGTATCTTTTGCATCATGACGGGGGATTCCCCTCTCTTCATTCGGAGCGGCTGCGGTTTTGGCTTCACTCGAGACCGCAGACGCGCCGTTTGCGTGTACCTCGTGCAATAGGACGGGTGGGCCCGTGTCCCTGACTTCTTGCACTTACGTTTTATCACATCACTTATCTATACAAGTTAATAGATAACCCGCTCTCGGTCAACGGTCGATTTCTGGCGGTAAACGGTATATGCCTAGTATTTTGCCTGATAAATGCCATGTAATTGAAATTCGTAGTTCGTTTTTCTTTTCTACTTGTCTAGATATGCTTGTCTAGATAGGTCTAGATACCTATACTTCAAGACAACATTCACCGCCATTTAAAGGAGTCACCATGAAAAGCGCGGTCTTCTATGGAAAGCACGATCTGAGGGTCGAGGATTCGGCAAAGCCGGCCGTGGGCAAGCGCGACGTCCTGATTAACGTCAAGGCATGCGGCGTCTGCGGCACCGACGTACATATCTATGAGGGCGACAAGGGCGCCGCCGACGTTACCCCGCCCACGATCCTGGGCCATGAGTTCGCCGGCGTGGTCGAGGCCGTGGGCAGCGACGTCACCGGCTTTAAGCCGGGCGACCGCGTGTGCATCGACCCCAACCACCCCTGCGGCTGCTGCGAGCCCTGCCGCGATGGTATCAACCACTACTGCGAGCATATGACCGGCTACGGCACCACAGTCGACGGCGGCTTTGCCGAGTACTGCGCCGTCGATATGCAGCAGGTTTACAAGCTCGGCGACAACACGAGCTTTGATCAGGGCGCTATGACCGAGCCCGTTGCCTGCTGCCTGCACGGCATCGACATGTGCAATATCAAGCCGGGCAGCACTGTCGTCGTCATCGGTGGCGGCATGATCGGCTTGCTCATGATGCAGCTCGCCAAAAACGCCGGCGCCACCAAGGTCGTTCTGCTGGAGCCCGTCGAGGGTAAGCGCGAGGTCGCACTCAAACTCGGCGCCGACCTTGCGATCGACTCCATCCATGAAGACGTCCCCGCTCGCCTGAAGCAGGAAGGTGTCGGCAACGTCGATGTCGTCATCGAGTGCGTGGGCAAGCCCGTCACCATCGAGCAGGCCATCCAAATTGCCGGCCACAAGGCTACGGTCATGATGTTCGGCCTCACCAAGCCCGACGAGACGATCACCGTCAAGCCCTTCGAGGTCTTCCAGAAGGAGCTCGTGCTTACCTCGTCCTACATCAACCCTTACACGCAGCGTCGCGCACTCGAGCTCATCGACTCGGGCAGGCTCGACGTATCCTCGATGGTCGCCAAGGTTGCCTCGCTCGACGAGCTCGGCGCCATCCTGTCGGACCCGGCACTGCGCGCCATGGGTAAATATATAATCGACCCCAGCAAGTAATTCGATCGACATCTGTGCGGACGGCCCCCCATCCACCGCCCGCACATGCACCTCTAGGAGACCGTCATGGCGCGAGCCATCTTTCAAACCATCTATGACACCGTGAAGCAGTCGATCGACGACGGCACGTACGCCTATCAGAGTTATCTACCTTCGGAGACCGAGCTCACGCAGCAGTTTGATTGCTCGCGCATGACGGTCCGCCGCGCCATCTCGCTGCTCGCAGCAGATGGCTATGTGCTGCCCCAACAGGGCAAAGGTATGCGCGTCATTCGCAACATCAACGGTGAGACAAGTCGTGGCGGTGGCGGGCTCGAAACCTTTAAGGAAATCGCAGCCAGCCGGGGCTTTGAGCTCAAGACTGTCACCACCGTCTTTGAACTCCTCGTCTGTAACAAGGCACTCTCCAGGATTACCGGGTTTCCCGAAGGCTGCGAGCTTACGCGCGCCAAACGCATCCGTTATGCAGACGGACATGCCGTGTGCTCCGACGACTCCTATTACCTAAGCTCACAGGTACCGGGGCTGACACCCGAGATTGTCAACGACTCGATCTATCGTTACCTCGAAGAAGACCTTGGCATTAAGATTGCCACGGGCAAACGCGATGTAACGATTGAGCATCCAACGCCCGAAGATGCGCGCGTGCTCGATCTCGACGACTTTAACGCACTCGCCGTTATACGCGGGCAGACCTACAACGCCGACGGCATCCTTATGGAATACACCGAGACCAAACAGGTCCCCGGGTTCTTTTTGCTCCATGAAACCGTGACGCGCAACGGTACCGGTCGAACCGGCCACCAAAGCAGCATGAACTAACCATCTATTAGTTGCGGTGGGATAGTTCCTAGAATGGCCAGCTTAAGGGCAAAACAGGAACTATTCCACCGCAACTTTTTTGGCCGGTGGGGCAGTATCTGTCCCACCGGCCATCATTTACGCTCTTTTAGCTAGTCCGCGAGCTTCTCCACCTGATCGAGCATCTTGTCGAGCTTGGCCTTTGCTTCGGCCTTGACCTTCTCAGCTTCTTCGTGAGCCTTCGCCTTCTGGGCGGCCTTTTCCTCGGCTTCGGGATCGATGACGACCAAGTTGGACGCATCGTACTCAACCAGTTTGAGCGCATGCTCGGGGCACACCTTGACGCAGGCTCCGCAACCCAGGCAATACGTGGACTCCAGTGCAAAGCGGCCGCTTCCCACCAGATCGCAGGCAAACGTGGGGCACACGCTGACGCACTCGCCGCACGACGTGCACTTGTCAAAATCGCATTCCGGCGTGCTCACCTGCATGTTCTGGGCAAGCTCGGGATGGTTTTGCAGCGTCGAGAGTACCAGCTGGCGCCCGTGCGTAAGCGTGCGGCGACGTTTGGCCGTCGTGGTGCCGCACATGGTGTTGAGCGTACGCTCGAGCTGGGTAATCTGATGGCGGTGGGCCTTGAGCTTTTGCGTCACCGAGGCCAGCGCCGCCGTCGCCGGGTTGAGCTTGGTCACCGTCAGGCCCGTCGTACGGGCGATCTTTTCCATGTACTCCTTGCGCTCGTACTCGCGAAGCTTATGGCACTTGAGGCTCTTGGGGTCGACCTCCAGGCCCATGCCCGTGCCGGCCCACTCCTCGGCAGTGGCGATGGCCTCACCCAGAATATCCTCGCCACCGGTGTTGCGGCATTTATCGCACACGCCCAACGGCAGGTACACACTCACGTTGGGATAGTCGGCCAGCACCGAGAACCAGGTCTCGGCAGTAATATCGCCCACGCAGGCGACGACGACCTCGTTCTCGCGCGGCATGCGCTTGAGGGCGCGCGTGCAGGTGACGTAGGCGGTCTCGTGGCTCGTAGCTGCAGAGACGATATCGTCATACAGGTTTTTGGGCGCCAGGCGCGGCGAGATGATCGCCTCGGTCGGACAGGCAGCGGCGCACAGGCCGCACTTGCGACAGGAGTCGAGGATCTCGATGGCGTCTTCCTCGACCTCGATAGCGTTGACCGGGCACACGTCCATGCACGCGGTGCAGCCGCTCTTTTCGTTTTTGCAGGTCAAGCACGGAATGGTGTTGCCGCGCGGACGCTCCTTATAGTCGGCAGGATTCCACTGCGGCGCCGACGGATCGAGTGCGTCGGTCACACCGCCAAGCGGGTTTTTAAGAAAGTCGAAACCCTTGCTGATCTCGATAATGTCATCAAACAGATCGTGTTCCTGCGCCATGCGCGGCCCCTCCCTGAGCAGTGCAAACAAGCAAGAAATAATGATACGCCATCGGCCCGTGCCTCGAGCAAATTACACGCGGAGCACCTTTGGGACAAATAGCCTATGACCTATCGCCGCCTCGATTGCACAAGGTCAATCAAGCGCCAAACTATGCCTCGCACATGAGCTGCACGAGCTTTTGTTTGGTCACCTTGGCCTGCTCGTTGGCCATATTACGCTCGTTTCTAAAGACCGCATTTGCAACACCCTGCAGGTCGGCATCGGAAATCTCGCCAAGGCCTAGCTCCTCGAGCGTCGTCGGCAGACCAACGCGCTGGCAAAACTCGAGCACCTGATTAAGCTCGGGCGCACGCTCCAAACGAAGCTGAACCACCAGGCCAAATGCCACGGCCTCACCATGCATGGCCTTGCACTCGGGCAGAATCGTCAGACCGTTGGCGATGGCATGTGCCAACGCCAGGCCGCCACTCTCGAAGCCAACACCCGAAAGCAGAATATTGCACTCGATCAGGCGCTCAACCGCCGGCGATGTACGCCCCTTTTTGAGATCGCGCTTGGCAGCGACACCGCACTCCATGAGCGTGTCATAGCAGGCACGAGCCGTAACCAAGGCCAAGTGTCCCGGCGCGCCACCATGCTCGTTAGCGCCGTGCGCCGCGACACACGAACGCGCCTCGAAGTACGTTGCCAGTGCGTCGCCCATACCAGCGACCGTCATACGCAGTGGGGCCGCCGCGACCACGTTGGTATCGACCACGACCAGGTCTGGATTCTTCTCGAGCTCCAGGTAACGGTCGAACGACCCGTCCTCGTGATACAGTACCGAAATCGCACTGCACGGACCATCCATTGAGGCCGCCGTGGGGCATACGCACAACGGCAGCTCAGCATAAAACGCTACTGCCTTGGCGATATCGAGCATCTTGCCGCCGCCAATGCCCACCACCGTGTCGCAATACTCGGCCTGGGCTTCCTGAGCCATTCCGACAACGGCCTCTTCCGTACACGGACCGTTATAAATCTTAAAGAACGGCTCGCTTAGATCTTCATCCAGAAATCCATCTACGATCTGCCTGCACAGCCGATCCTCGGTGCCCTGGTCAAACAAGACATAGGCAGCGCAGCCCAACCATGACAAATACCTGCCCTGACGCGAAAGTTCGCCCGGCCCCTGAACATACCGGCCGGGACCGCCATAAACCATAGGAAGCGCCATACGAGAATCCGCCCTTCATCAAACAACGATTGGTGCAAAGTAACCTGACCCCTTTGCACCATAGCAAAAAGGGCCCCGCGCATTGAGCGCGAGACCCCTTGCAAGACAGCGAGAGTCGATTAGAAATCGATGTCGGTGTCGTAGTAGCAGGCCTTGAGGATCTTCTCGAAGTCGGCAGCCTTGGTCTCACGCGGGTTCTCGGGCGTGCAGGCGTCCTGCTCGGCGTTCGCGGCGATCTCGGGCAGCTTGGCGAGGAACTCCTCCTCGGAAACCATCTGCGGGTTCTCGGCGTCGACCTTCACGCCACCATTCGCGTAATCCTTGATGGACTGCGGAATGTTGAGCTGGTCGTTGAGGTCGCGAATCTTCTGGACGAGCGCGGCGATGAGCTCCTCGTTGGTCTCGCCGGGAAGGTGCAGAATCTCCTTGGCCACGTAAGCGTAACGCTCGGCAGCACGGGGATCCTTGGAGTTCCACTGGATGACCTTGCCCAGGTACATGGCGTTAGCGGCACCGTGGATGATGTGGCCGTTCTCGAAGGCAGCACCGGTCTTGTGAGCCATGGAGTGAACGATGCCGAGCAGGCCCGAGGAGAAGGCGATACCGGCGATGCACTGAGCCTCGTGCATGTGCTGACGGGCCTCATGGTCGCCAGCATAGGACTTGGGCAGCCACTCGACGATCTCGCGGATGCCGTGCAGAGCGTTGGCGTCGGTGAACATAGAGGCGCAGGTGGAAACGTAGGCCTCCATGCAGTGGGTCAGGGCATCCATGCCGGTGTGAGCGCACAGCTTGGCGGGCATGGTGTAGGTGAGCTCGGGGTCGACGATGGCGACATCAGGGGTGATGTTGAAGTCGGCCAGCGGGTACTTGATGCCCTTGGCGTAGTCGGTAATGACGGAGAACGCGGTGACCTCGGTAGCGGTGCCGGAGGTAGAGGAGATGGCGCAGAAATGAGCCTTCTGACGCAGCTCGGGGAAGCTGAACGGCTGGATGATGTTATCGAAGGACTCCTCGGGATACTCGTAGAAGACCCACATGGCCTTAGCGGCATCGATGGGCGAGCCACCACCGATGGCGATAATCCAGTCGGGCTCGAACTCGCGCATGGCCTCGGCGCCCTTCATGACCGTCTCGATGGACGGGTCGGACTCGACGCCCTCGAACAGCTTGACCTCGAAACCGCCTTCCTTAAGGTCGTTCTCGACGTCCTGCAGGAACCCGCCGCGGCGCATAGAGCTGCCGCCAGAAACGATGATGGCCTTCTTGCCCTTGAGGTTCTTCACCTCGTGGCGAGCGCCCTCACCAAAGTACAGATCGCGAGGATTGGTAAAACGTCCCATACTGTGCCTCCTAAACAAGCCCCTCTTAGACTTGCGTATATAACGGAGCACCCAATTGGCTCCGTTAGGACCGGTTTGCGCGTTGCCGGCGATGACAATGCGCGATGTCTAAACGTCTCAACGCTCAGACAAACACTATTTTACCGTTCTGGTTGGTCAGTTATTCACCTAAAGCCGCCAATGATGAAACGTTTTTTCTATCCCTGAAGACCCTTGTGCGGCATTCATACTCCCAAGCTGGGCAAACGTTTTATCAAGGTTGACTACATATCCCGGGCAAGACGGTGCCCCTCCAAAATATGCACCGTTCGCCGCCAAAAATCGACCGTTTGCGGCACCGTGATACCACTCGGCCGTCCATGGTGCCGACATTTGTGCGACATCCGACTTCGTGGTGCAAAGGTGCAAGTCCAAGTGCGGCACCCCCGGTGTGCCACATGCGGGTAAACTAGAACCTTATATAGAAACATCTGAACCCTAACCGCAGCAAAGGAGGCCCCATGGCATTCGATCCCATTCAAGAGGATTGCCATCGCCTCGTTCTTGAGGCCTTGCGCCGCGACAATATCCCGCTCACCGACGCTGCCGCCGTAGAGCGTCTGATGGAACAATTCACCCGCAACCCCGCACCGCTCATCGTGCACGACCGCGACCGCGCCGGGCACCTCATTGCCAAGGTGGTCGAGGCTGTCGACTACCGCATTCCCTTTATCCCTGACGATACCCAGGCAGAGCAAGAAGAGACAGCTGCCGAGAACATGCTCCGCGAGGCGGCCGCACTCGATCCGGCCAACTGGGACGCTCAGCGCATGCTGACGGCACTCACCGCCGAATCCAACGAGGAATACGTACAGTACCTGGTGTCCAAGTGCGATGAGGTCGAGCACGACCTAGCGCTCAAAATCGCCTCGGCCCAGGACCCCTACGAGCGCGAGGCCGCAGGCGACCTTACGCGCCGCCCCTATCTGCGCTGGCTTGCCGCCTTGGCATCGCGCGCCCTCATTAGCGGCCGCTATCGCATGTCGCTCGAAGCCGCGAATCGCAGCTTGGACTTTGCGCCCAACGACCCCGCTGGTGTCCGCCACACCGCGATGCTCGCCATGGCAAAGCTCGAATACCCCGCCGAGGAGCTCAAGCGCTTTCGCTCCGCACACTCCGTGCCGTACCTCGCGAATACCCCACTGCGCCGCCGCCCCAAAGATGCGGAGCGCGACTTGGACCCGTGGACGCTCATCGCGCTGATGAGCACGGCTTGGCGCGAACTGGACTACGAGGGCGCCGAGCACTACCTGCGTATCCTTGTGCGCTCGTGTCCGCACGCAGCCGAGGCACTCTACTTCCAAACCGAGTTTCCCGATGGCGTCTATGCCCGCGTCAACGTGGGTGTGGGCTCCACCGACGAGCTTGTCCTTGCGCTGTCCGAGGCGACGCCGGTACTGCAGGAGGGCCTGGGCGCCCCCGACAACGCCAGCTTTGCCGCCTGGGTCGCCACCAACGACATCGTGCGCTCCCAAATCGACGAGCGCATCCTGCGCGCAGCCGAGCAGGGGCTTCCATTTAAGGGAGGAGACCTCTAATGGATCCGAGCGTCTACATCCCCGCCTACCTGGAGCGCACCTATCTGGCGTCGCACCCCGAGCTCACCGATGCAGCACGCGAGCTTGTCCATAACGACATTAGTGCGAATCCCCAAAAGTACGCGCAGTCCGAGCATGCCCAGGCGCTGCTGTCCTATGCCGGTGTTCATCGCCACCTGCTCGACGAGCTCCATCGCATCGAAGATATGGGCAGCGACGAGGAGTTTGAGCAGACGCGCAATCGCCTGTTCGACGACATGCGCGATGAGCTGCTCAAGATTGTCCGCGTCGACGCACTGACCGTCGACGCGCAGCTGCTCGCCATCATCCTGGCCGACACACCCGTTGACGCCTGCCTGGGCGACCTGATGAAGCTCGAGGCAACCACGGCCGATTACCTGCAGCAAAGCGTGCCCGGGTTCGATATGGAGGCCCCGCACTACTGGGCCAACAAAGTTTTGACGGACGGCGTGACGGCGGCAGAGCTCACCGTGAGCGAGCCGGCGCTTATCGGGTGGCTTCACACACTCGAGGCCATCTCGCAGCTGTGCATGGCGAGCGCCCGCTACCGTGCTGCCGTCAACTATTCTCGCCGTGTTCTTAAGGCGGAAGGCTATCCCACCCGAGCGGCAGGCACCGTGTTACTCGCCCTCGCTCGCTTGGAAGACGAGGACGGCTTTTTTGCCCTGGCCCACCAGCTCGAGGAGCAGATGGGGGCCGATGCCCTCGAGAACTCTCCTTGGTATCTGCTCGCCCGCACGATTCTGCTGTTCAAAACAAACAAGATGCGCCCGGCGACACGCGCGCTGCGTGAGTTCGCCAACCGCTGCGAGGGTGGCGCGTTCTTCTTACTGAACCCCATGTACCAGACACCGTACCTTCCCTGCCGGCCCGAGCCACACGATCCCTGGGATCTTTCGCACCAGGCCGTTTGGGAAGCGGACGGTATTATCTCGGACACTCCCGACTTTGCCCCCTGGGCCAACGCCTGCGAAGATGTATCGCAGCTTGCCCAGGAATTTGCGCGCCGCTACGGATTTTAGTGACGCACTCGACCCGACCATGTCGTTTACGTTAGGAACGGTTTCATGAACCTCCGCTCATCTCTTGCCTGCACCTCGAGTGATATCGCTCGCTGGGGACTGCGCTCCGTCCTCAAGCGCCAGGGCGGCGTACTCCCCGGCCGCATCGCCATGAAAATCAACCCCTATCTGCTGAGCGACCTGGCGGGCCTTGTCGACCGCAGCGTGGTGATCACCGGCACCAACGGTAAGACCACCACTTCGAACCTGATCGCCGACGCCGTTGCCGCCAGCGGCGCCACCGTGGTATGCAACCGCGCCGGCAACAACATGGAGCCGGGCGTGGTGGGCGCACTGCTCGAGGCGCGCAGCGGCCTCAAGCGAGCCGGCGGCGGCAAGCGCGTAGGCGTTTTTGAATGTGATGAGCTCTACACCGTGCGCGTCCTGCCCAAGCTCAAGCCGACGCACTTCGTGCTGCTCAACTTGTTCCGTGACCAGCTGGATCGCTATGGCGAGATCGATCACACCCAGGAGGTCATCGCCCACGCGTTGGAGCTTTCGCCGGCAACGACGCTCATCTACAATGCCGACGACCCGCTGTGCGCCTCAATCGCCGCGCGCGTTCCCAACGCGAGTATTGCCTTTGGCATCGATGGCGCCACCGACACCGAGTCTGACCGCATTAGCGACTCGCGCTTTTGCTCGCAGTGCAACGCCCCGTTGGAGTACGACTACGTACAGTATGGTCAACTCGGCGCCTACCATTGCCCCTCGTGTGGTTGGGCACGCCCCGCGCTGGTCCGCCGCGTAACGAATGTGGAGCTCAGTCGCGATGGCTATAGTTTTGACCTGATGTTTGGATCTGATTCCAACGCGCCAGCCGCGCACATCGCCACGCGCTATAACGGCCTGTACATGGTCTACAACGTTGCCGCCGCATGCTTTGCCGCACATGAGTTAGGCGTGGATACGGTACACCTGCAGCCCACGCTCGATGCCTACGTGCCCGCCGGTGGACGCATGGGCCGCTGGGATATTGCCGGTCGCACCGTCGAGGCAAACCTGGCCAAGAATCCCGTGGGCTTCGATCGACAAATCCAGTCCATTAAGACGGCGGGCGGCAGACTCTGCGCTTTCTTCCTGAACGACAACAGTGCCGACGGCCACGATGTCTCCTGGATCTACGACGTCGACTTCGAGCGCATCGCCGATACCCCAGGGCTTGTCGCCTTTGCCGGCGGCACGCGTGCACACGACATGCAGGTGCGTCTCAAGTACGCCGGCATCGATGCCGCGATTATCTCGGACGTCGCGCAGGCAATTGGCGCCGTGGCAGACGAGTCCGCCGATGACACCTTCTACGCTGTCGCCAACTACACGGCCTTCCCGCCGCTGGTCAAGGAGCTCGACGGGCTGAAAGGCGCCACCGCCGACGCTGTTGCCGGGCGCGCCGTAGCCCGTGCCGACGGCAGCGCTCTTCCTGTCGGCATCGCGCCAGTCGAGCTTTCGCACCCGCTGCGCATCGTCTACCTGTATCCCGATGCCCTTAACCTCTACGGCGACGGCGGCAACGTCATCGCCCTCGAGCGCCGCTGCGCCTGGCGTGGCATTCCCGTGCGCGTGGACGAGGTCCGTATGGGCGAGCCACTCGATCTCACCGATGCCGATATCGTCATGATGGGTGGCGGCTCCGACCGCGACCAGCTAGCCGTGGCACACGAGCTGCTCGCCCAAAAAGACAAGGTCGCGGCCTATGTTGAGGATGGCGGCTCGCTGCTTGCCATCTGTGGCAGCTATCAGCTGCTCGGCCGTTCGTACTATATGGGCGAAAATCGCATTGAAGGTCTGGGGGTCATTGCCGCTGAGACCGTGCGCGGCGCCAATCGCCTGATCGGTAACGTCGCCGTCAAGACCGACCTGTCACCCGAGCCCTTTGTGGGATTCGAGAACCATGGAGGTCGCACCCTGCTCGACGCAGACGCCACGCCGCTCGGAACGTCCGTCGTCACGGGTACCGGCAACAACGGCGACGACGGCTTTGAGGGCCTGATCTACAAGGGCGTCATCGGCACGTACCTGCATGGCCCGGCGCTGCCCAAGAACCCCGAGCTCGCCGACTGGCTGATCGCCCATGCCCTCGAGCACCGTGGCGATGCACAGGCCGCCGCCCTGCTGCCGCTCAAGCCCCTCGACGACACCTACGAGCACGCCGCCCACGACGCCGCCATGAAGCTCCTCCCCTAGCACCTCACCACCACAAAGGGGACAGGCACCTTTGTGGTGGTTTTTCAGTTTGCCAACGATATGTGAACGGCTAAAAAAGTCTGCTATACTCTTTCCCGCTGTCCCCATCGTCTAGCGGCCAAGGACGCCACCCTTTCAAGGTGGATATCGCGGGTTCGAATCCCGCTGGGGGCACCATTTGAATTGAAGAGCCCGTTACCCTCGCGGTAGCGGGCTTTTTGCTACCGATATGCCGGGATTCGAAGCCGACAGGGTGCGGAGCTGAGGAAACGCGAAGCGTTTTCCAGCGCAGCACGCAAGGAGCGGAGCGACGCAGCGAAGGCGGGCGGCGCCAGCCGCACGCGGACATCCCGCTGGGGGCACCATTTAAACTGAGAAGCTCGTTGCCCTTGCGGTGACGGGCTTTTTGCTATCCATGTGCCGGGGATTCGAACCCCGAGGGCATAAAATCACACTGCCATCCAAGGGCCCGTGGGCAAAAAATAGCAAATATGAGTACTGTTACCAATTTAGTAACAGCGATTGCATATCACCCGAAGGCGATTTAGACGCCAGGAATCCTACGGCGGAAGAATTGCAAGCGTTTATCAGCTAAGTACTTGGACATATGTTGTGTAACACTGCATATTTTGCAAAAAGATAAGGCTCTGTTAGACCAGGATTGACATGCCGGCCTGCCGGCTATCTCGCCGTCTC
>CAUEUQ010000033.1:0-20238 GCA_959021215.1 uncultured Collinsella sp.
GCAACCGGCCTGCTCGCTTGAAGAAACCTAAGCCCGTAACGTAGATGTGCAAACTTCCGAAACGCCTTGCGCGGCATAGTGCGTATAAACTTCGTCAACCGCCTCAGAAATATCTGAGTATCGCGCCGGGTCAAAAGCATACGATGTCGCAGCTATACCCTGCACCCATTCGGAACGCGGATTAATTGAATAGCCACACAGCATCATCATACATGCATCTAGACCTGATTTCCCAAGTATCCGACGTATTGATGAGAGCATCGCGGGTCGCCCCTGCACCATCGTCGTCACCCCTATTAGCAGTATTTACCGTTTTTCTCTAAATGCGTATCGCCACCCTTAAGAATACGAAGTGTTTTATCCAGACCCGATTGTCCTCCATCTCAAACGAAGGGATAAGGAATCTCATCCGGAATCGGCAGTAACGGAGGATTCACAACGACAAGCGAAAAACATGAGTCATCTCTCAGAGGGGAGTAAAGGCTCCCCTCAAGCACCCTAGTTTCGTCATCCAAAGAGTTGATGGCAGTGTTTTTCTTACAAAGGTCGACAACAAAAGGGTTGATTTCTACAGATGTTACATCCATGCCACAGTTGGTAAGTATCAGGCCCTGTATTCTGGGGCCAGAACACAAATCGAGAGCCTTCCGTGCGCTCTGCGGTGTAAGGCGCCAATCTCAGCAAATCTGTCCCACAATACTGCGCTGAAGAACAAGACGGAACCCCTGAGCCAAACTCCCCTATACCTTATTAAGGCTAAGACAGGCAAGTTCACGCACCCGGCATATTCCAGAATAACATCCTATTGTTTTAGATGCTCTACAAGCATGAACAGCCGCGAATCGGAAAGATCTTCTAGTTTCGCCCCGACTGACCGCCAAGGGCCAAAATGGCCCCTCCATCCCCGGGCGACTGGCTCTGGCGCGCCAAGGAGTGTCCCCAAGTGCCGGCAGAAAAGGAACGTCCCCATCTGCCGGCTAGAGGGCACCGAAGAGGATGGCATAGGTAGTGGATTCGCCGAGCTTGAGCTCGTCGCCGGGATTGAGTTGGGCGGAACGGCCGGGCTCGACCTGAATGCAGACGCGCGTGGCCCCGTTTACCACCACGGTTCCGTTGGTGGACGACAAGTCCTCGACGTGCCAGATATTTTGAGCATCGCACCAGATATGGGCATGGCGGGCCGAGACATCGTCGCCGACGTCGGTAATATCGCCCTCGCCAGTGGCCAGCGCGCCAATCTCAACACCCTGCTCACTCGGCTGAATCCAGCGCGGGGCGCTCACGACAAAACTGTTTTGTACGCGCAGCAAGCCCAAGGGGTGCGCCGGGGCGGGTTCGCGTTCGCCCGCGGTCATCGACATGCCAAGCGAACGCGGCGTGGATGTGCCTCCGCCACAGGTCGCGTGCGCGTAGTCGATGGCATAGTTCACCGAGGACCGCACATCCGCCGAACAACCGACGGCGACAAACAGCACCAGCACGGCCTCGGCGCGCTCGGCGGGCATGAGTTCCGCCGCCTGGGACAGGCGATCGAGCGCGTTGCGATAGAGATTCGTGTCCTGGTGGCACTCTTCGAGCGCGCGTACCATCGGTTCACCTGCAGGACCGCACACCATATTGATCACAGCCGTGGAGTCCATGGGATTGCGCTGGCGCAGGGCCAGTTGCGACATAATACGCGCAGCCGAGGTACCGTATTCGGCAAAGTAGCGCTGCTGAAGCGTGCCGACCGGCGCGCGAACGATAAAGCGGGAAACCCAAGAGCGATCGGCGGCTCGGCTCTGCGGGCTGCGGCCGTCGGCGAGCGGACGGGACGAAAGCACCAAGCCGCACAGCTCGATATGGCTCAGATGCGCCGCGCGCTTAAAGATGTCAAACATGGCCCCGCATGGGGTGAGCTCAACTTGAGATGCCATGACCTAGGCCTCCTTGGTCGTAGAAATAGAATCGGACGATACTTCGACAGGTCCGCCAAAAGTACGGGCAGCTGCGGCTCCACCGGCAAGCGGAGTCGCCATCTGGGCTTTTGTGCGTCGCGGTGCCGAAACGGGAAGTTCAAAGGCAAAGCCCATCGCAAGCAAAAACCACGTAAGCGTATAGGTTGCAACCAGAGCGGCAACAAGGCCGCCCGTCACGGCGCGTTGGGAAAATACGCTACATGCAGCCACAACCAGCACCGGAACCTCGCAGGCAGAAAGCGCAAGCACACCCTGCAGGAACCCCGAGCGCCGATCGCGCGCAAGTGCCCCCGCGGCAACGCCGGCTATGCCTGGCAGCGCCAACGCCAGTGCGGCAATAATACCCGGTAGCGACCCAGACCACACGAGCGATCCCAAAGTCGCCGTCACGCGAGCGCCCGACGCCAGCAGCGCGGCCGAAACCACGACCACAGCCCAAACCACGCTGCAAACGACCGCCGCACCGATCATCGCCGCGCGACGAACCGCGCGGCCAGACGCATCCATGGGGCACGGCGTGAGCGGCTCGCCGCGGAGCGAACGACCGACATTTTGCGCATAGTGGTCACAAAACGCCGAGAGCGCCGCCTCGACCGCCGCCGGCTCGGGACGATCTTTTTGATGGCTGGACAGACAGGCCATCACCACGTCGAACAGCTGGGCATCGACAAACGCCAGCGCATCGCGTAGCTCTTCGGAATCCGGCTCAAGCCCTAGCTGCTGGGCCTGCTCGGCCGCAGCGAGCGCCACATCGGGCTCACGACGAAGCAGCTGAGTCAAATCACAACCGGGCGCATGGGCACCAATGGGATAGTCGGGCCGCGTGTCCATCTTGAGACGGTAGGGGCTCGCGATGTCGCGCGTCTTTTTGCGCGAACCCGAGGCGCCCGAAGTGCTCGGCGCGGCTTCGTATGGCGCGACGCCGGCAATGAGCTCGTAAACCGTGCTTGCCGCGGCATAGACGTCAATCGCCGGCGACATACGTAAAGCGCGCAGGTCGGGAATATCGTCGGTGAGCATCTCGGGCGGGGCATAGGCAACCGTCGCGCGACGCAGCGTGGCATAGCGCTCGGTAAAGGATGCCTTGCCGCCGGTACCGGCCACGGCCGACGCAGGCTCAAGCGCCAGCGACGAGCCAAAGTCGATCAGGCACAGGTCAAAGGTGCCCTCGGCAAGCTGCCGGTCAAGCGGTAGACGCGCCGTGCGCACCATAATATTAGCGGGCGAGATATCGCGATGGACAAAGCCCTCGCCCACCAGGCTCATACGGCAGAGCAGATCGAACAGGTCGCGACCCAGACGCGCCGCTACAAGCGGCGACAGGCGTCCGGCATCGTCCACGGCGAGTCGCGAACGCAAGCGGGCAAGCGTCTCGCCCTCGACCCATTCCATGACAATTGCAGGCACACCGTCGACCTCGCCCCAGCCATAGAGGCGGGGAAAGCCCTTAAGGCCCGAAAGGGCGCGATGGCATTCGTATTCCTCGCGAAACGCCGCCTTGAACTTGGCGACCAGCGCCTCGTGAGCGGCATCGTCGTCAAACTCATCGCGCGTCGGCAAGATGAGCTGCTTGAGTGCCACGGCCTCGCCTTGGGCGTTGACGGCACGCGTCACGCGGCCGATACCGCCACGGCGCATGGTGGCATCGTCGGCAAACAACATCGTAAAACGACGCAGATAGGCAGGCAGTTCGTCCTGACCGAGCGCAATGGCCGGCTCAAACCCGTCGACACGCGCCAGGCGCAGGCCGACCATGGGATCGCGACCGAGCGATTGTGGTGTGGTGGATGCAAGATCGGTCATCATAGGGCAAGCGCCGCCACGTTATTGTTGAAGTTACCGAGCGCGACGTCATCATCGCCGTAATGGCCGACCCATTGACATAGGTTGGTGTAACAGCCCCACAGATTGGCATACTGCTGATACCACTTTGACCGGGGCGAGAATGTCTGACGACCGAACTCAGCTCGAATAACAAACATCTCCCCGACCAGGCTGTCGCACGGTCTGGGATCTCCCGTAGAGTTATAGGTCGAGACCACGTCATTGGCACGAGAAACATAGCCGTCGAGCATGTTGTACTTGGTCACAAGCCAACTGTGAATGCTCTCTTCTTCAGCAGCGGAAAGGCCACCGGAGTTTGCATCGTTGTCAGTGTTGCCGCCCGTCGAGCCGCCGTTTCCAGACCCTCCGGTAGAGGAACCCGGCCCAGAGCCGCCGCCCGAACTCGATGAATCCGAGCCGGAGCCAGTAGTATCCGAGCTACCGGGCTTTCCGGACTGCTGGGCGTCCTGCTCCTTCTGCTGCTCGACCTTATTCACCGTTGCCGCCACGCTATTGTTGGACAACCGATCGATGATCTTGGTGTTGGTGAGCACGATGGTTTTGCCATTGGCAAGCGTGACTTCGTTGTCCGGGGCCTCGGCGCCGTCCGCATCGTCGGTGCCAAACACAATATGCGCGACCACACTTGCCCAAGCATATCCAGTCGTGGTACCCAGATCACTTTTGACCTCATGCCCCACGCGCGGTTCGCGTGCGGCATGCGCCTGCATCATGGACGGCACGGTCATGCCATAGGTAGAAACGCCAGCTATGACCAGCACCAGCGAGCACGACAGCAGTGCGCACGCCCGCGGCGCCAAGCCCAGCCGGCGTCGCATGCGCACCGCGGCGCCGCGCTTTGTCTGAGTGCCACCGGGCCGCATGCGTTCTCCTCCAACAAAAACACGCCGCTTGGGAGCGGCGCATTCATTCAAATCCATATTTGAGTGTATCAGCGAACCCAAAAGGTTGCGCAACGAATGGGCAAATTAAGGATGCGAGCGGAAGCATCCATGCGATAAGCGGATACGAAGTATCTTTGTTGCACAACAAACTCACAGTCGCACGGGGAAATTATGGCTACCCCGTGCGTCGCAAGGAAAACATACGGCAGGAGCAGGCGCGCCACCTAAATCGCGCGGCGGGCCTCGATGGCGCGGCCAAGCGTAAGCTCGTCGGCATACTCCAAGTCGCCGCCCACGGGAAGGCCGCTTGCCAGACGCGACACCTCGACGCCCAACGGCTTGATGGTACGGGCCAGATAGCTCGCCGTGGTCTCGCCCTCAATATTGGGGTTGGTGGCGATGATGACCTCGTGGATGTCCTCGTGGCCCAAGCGTGCCAGCAGCTCTCGAATGTGCAGCTGCTCGGGGCCAATCTTGTCCATGGGACTGATCACGCCGCCCAATACGTGGTAGAGGCCGTGGTAGCTGCCCGTGCGCTCAATCGCCTGGACATCGCGCGGCTCGCCCACCACGCAAATGCGAGTGGTATCGCGCATCGGGTCCTGGCAGATGGAGCACTCGTCGGCCGTGGCGTAGTTAAAGCAGCGGCTGCAAAAGTGGACCTCCTGCTTGACCTCCAGGATGGCCTCGGCCAGGCGGCGCGCCTCCTCGGCGTCGGCCTCCAACAGGTAATAGGCGATGCGCTGGGCCGACTTGGGACCAATGCCCGGCAGACGGCCCAGCTCATCGAGCAGTTTTTGCAGACTGTGATTTGCACTCATATATATGCGTGTCTTAGAACGGCATGCCCGGGATGTTGAGGCCGCCGGTGATGGCGCCCATCTGCTTGTTGGCGAGCTCGTTGACGCCGCGGACGGCCTCGTTGACGGCAGCCATGATCATGTCCTGCAGCATATCGACGTCCTCGGGATCGAGCGCATCGGGGTCAATAGTGAGGTTGACGAGCTCCATCTCGCCGTTAACGGTCACCTTGACCATGCCGCCGCCGGCAGAGGCGTCGACGGTCTGGGACTTGAGGTTCTCCTGCGCGGCGGCAAGCTGCTCCTGCATCTTGCGAGCCTGCTTCATCATCTGCTGCATGTTCATACCGGCCATGATGGCTCCTTTACGTGCGGCCGCGCGACAAGCTGCAAGGGCAGCCGGAGCACGGCGGGACTTTCAAACTCAAAAATCGTACCACGGCGCGGGGCAAGCAAGCGGGGCGGACGTGTTCCCTCAGTCGATATACATGTCCTGGAGTGCAAGCCGCGCCCAAAGATTATGCAAGGTCGAATTATGCAAGGTTGCATAATATCGCACACTCAATCTAGTAGAGCCGAATCCGGCATTTCATGTGCGCCACTAAATAGCTAAATGCCGAACCGCTGCTCGAGGCGGCGCACATGGCGGCAGGGTATAATTTGATTGCCATAGATAGTAATTTGGAGGTGCCCCATGAATGCCCCCGACGTGCTCCAAAACATCCGCTCAAAACACCCCGTTGCATATTTGGTTCTCTATCTCTTTGTCGGCTGGGCATTGCTGGTTGTCATCACCCATGCCATAGCTTTTGGAGCAGAACTGCTGATAGCCAGCTCGGACCAGCCCGTCGTCAAATGGGAGACGACCGATGAGTGCACCGACGGAACCCGAACCGTTTACTACAACAGCCCGTCCCTCTACCAAGAGTTCAAGGTCAAGATAAAGGACTCCAAGATTGTCGATGCCGAACTAGGCGCTTTCTTGACAATCGGGGCAGCCCTCAACGCCGAGCAAGTCGAGTACACGGACAGCTATGCGGCGTATCGTATCGACCTCAGCATCCTAGGCCGACCGTCGCGTACCTGCCTGCTCGAATGCGAGATACGCGGCACCACGTTGCACATGTCCGAAATACAGATGCGCCCGGGCAAAGGGTTCTCTTCTTGAGCAGTATACCCGCCTGCGCAGCTACTCCACCGGTTTGAAGATGGTGGACTGGCCGAAGACGCTGCGGATGAGGGCTTTGGCCTCGTCCTCGGTCTGCGGGATGCTCGGGGCTGCACCCTGATGGCCGAAGGGGCTGCCCGCACCGGGGTTGGACTCCCAGGGAGCTGCAGGAGCGCCCTCCTCTTTGGGGGCAGTTGCAGCGGACTTGGGCGCGGACGCCGCACCCGGCACGTCGAACGGAGGCAGATCGTCCCCGCTCGCATCGACAGCGAAGCCGCCGACCATAGCGTCGTCGTAGGGCACCTGCTCGGATTCCCACGGCGCGGACTGCGCGACAGGCTGAGCCTTGGGGGCAGCCGAGCGCTCGGGCGCACGAGGTGCGGGCTCGGTCGGGAGCTTACCCGTGGCAGGAGCGCCGGCGGGGTTGTCGGAGCGTAGCCAGGGGGCTTTGCCCAGGTCAGACGACTTGGGCGCGGGCGAGACGGGCTTGGGCGCGGGTGTCGAAGCAGCCGGTTTGGGCGCCGCGGGCTTAGGCGCCGACGGGGTCGATGCCGCTACCGGTGCCGTTTGCTGCTGCGACGCGCTGGCGCTCGAGGATGCAGGGGCCGCCGAGAACACGGGTTGCGGGTCCGCAGATGCCGCAGCCCGTGCAGATGGAGAATGCTCCTCATGTTGAGGAGCCGGCGTGCCACCCCCATCCAGGACATAGTCGACGGTGCGACGACCGAAAACCGCGCAGACCGTCGGCAGGACCACCGACTGCGTATCGGCGCGACCGAGCATCTTAATGGCAAAAGTCGAACCCGCGGGGAACGAGACCGTGAGCTTGGAGCCGTCGTCGGCCGTGGCGCGGGCGTTGAGCAAAAGCCCTGCGTAGGAAGCCTGACGCGCCTTGACACGCTCGACAACCTCGGCCCATTTGCGCTGCAGCTCTCCGGCATCCTCGACCGCGGGCGTCTCGGCAGCACCGGCGGCGGCAACCTGGGCGGCATTGTTGGACTGGGGCTTAGGTGCCGGAGCGGTGGCAGGCGCGGGGGCCGCAACGGGCTGAGGCGCAGGCGCTGCAGGCTTGGAGGCTGACACGGACGCAGAACGGGGCGCAGGCTGGGCAGTCGGAACAGCAGCTCCGCGGTCCCAAGGCATGCCACCCTGGCGCGCGGACGTAGCAGCAGGGGCAGCGGATGCCGCCGGAGCGGCAGCACGGGCGCCCGAAATGAGCGTCGGCTGTTGGGCAGCAGCGGGTACGGATGCTACAGGCGCGGCGGCCTGAGCAGCAGCCACGCTCGCCGGCACGGCGCCGTTGGCAACTATGGCCTCCAGACGTGTCACGCGCTCGGCCAATGCCTCAATCGTTAAATCAGCCTCGGGACGCGCCAGACGCGTGCAGGCAATCTCGAGCACCAGGCGCACGTCGCTCGCGCCCCTCATCTCCAGTGCGGCATCGTCGAGCACCGTCAGCACGCGGGCCAGGCGGTCGGCAGGATGCTCGCCAAAGGCAGCGGCCTCGGCAGCAAGCGCCTCGGCCTGCCCGGAGCCGCCCTCAAACAGCTCGGCACGGGCACCGGCAACGCAGGCAACGTACACGTCACGCACATGCGCCACCAGGTCGCGCGTCAGCTCCAGCAGGTCATTGCCCTCCTCGACCTGCGCGCGGATCAGTCCATAGAGCTCGGCAACATCGCGATCGGCAATGGCGCGGGAAAACTCGCCCAGAATCTGGTCCGAAACCTCGCCCAAAAGCGAGCGGGCGTCGTCCGCATGCACAGAACCGTTGCCAAAGACGCTCAGCTGCTCCAGCGTGGAAAGCGCGTCGCGCATACCGCCCTTGGCATGGCGCGCCACAATGGCGAGTGCCTCGTCGTCGTAATCGAAGCCCTCCTGCTCGCACACGTAAGACAGGCGATGCTCGATATCCTCGTTGCCGATGCGGTGGAAATCGAAGCGCTGGCAGCGTGAGAGAATGGTCTCCAGAATCTTTTGCGGGTCGGTGGTGCACAGCACAAAGATCACGTGTGCCGGCGGCTCCTCGAGCGTCTTGAGCAGCGCGTTAAACGCCGCCGTTGTGAGCATGTGGACCTCGTCGATGATATAAATCTTGTACTTGCCGCGCACCGGGGCAAAGTTGACGGAGTTGATGATTTCCTCGCGCACATTGTCCACGCCCGTGCGGGAGGCGGCATCGAGCTCGTAGACATCGGGGTGGTTACCCTCGGCAATGAGCTCGCACTCCTCGCAAGTACCGTCGGGCATGCAGCCGCTTGCACCCTCGGCGCGCGCCGCCTCCGCATTGCGGCACAGCAGCGCCTTGGCCAGGATGCGCGCCATGGTGGTCTTGCCCGTGCCGCGCGGTCCGCAGAACAGGTAGGCGTGGGACAGGCGCCCCTCGGTGATGGCGTGCTCGAGCGTCGAGACGATATGCTGCTGGCCCACCACGGAGTCGAAGGTGAGCGGGCGATACTTTCGGTACAACGATTCCATGGGTGCTCCCCCGGGTATACTGAGTCTTGTTGCCGCGGCGGCCATGCGGTCGCACGGCATACTGCATTCCATAATACCCGTACGGCGAGCCCGCCGCGATAGGAGTCCAAAGAGCATGGCAGACGCAGAGAGCAACCTCGTCCCCTCCGAAGCAGCCGACCAGGTCGAGGTCGCGCTCGAGGAGCAGGCCGCAGCCGACGACGGCATCCTGTACCTCAACGAGTACCAGTACGAAAACGACCTGGTCACCGACTTCGCCCGCCTGGTCGCCTCGCCCAGGCGTCGCGGCTCGCTGTATGTCGCCGCGGCAATTGCCGCGCTCATCGGCATCGGCATGCTGGTGGCCGGCGGCAACTGGATCAAGTTTGGCGTCGTCCTGATCGTGTTCGGCGCCTTTTTGGCCTGGTGGAGCAAAAACCTGCACCACACCCTCGCCCGCGACTTTATCGACGCCGTTGAGGCCGACGAGTCCATGGGTGGCCGCTATCGCCGCGTCGCCGCCAACGAGGACGGCCTGATGGTATGGGGCAAGAGCGGCAAGTCGCAGTTCTTCCCGTTTGAAAAGCTCGACCACGTGCTCGACGGCGAGCGCATCTTTGTGGCCATGTTCGCCGACCAGGGCGTGACGATCCCTAAGGACACCTTTGTCCGCGGCGATGCCGAGCAGTTCGGTCCCTTCCTTAAGGCGCGCATCAACAAAAAACTCCGCATCGAGACCAAGAAGAAGAAAATGAAGGCCGAGAAGGCCGCCGCCGAGGCCAAGCAGGGCGACAAGCCCCAGGAGGCCAAGGGCAAGCAGCGCAAGCAGAAGAAGAACAAGAAGAATCGCTAGGCCGGACGCAGGGTCCAGACCCCAGACGGAGCTTAAATTGAATGTCGCCCATCTGCGCGTGCTACACTAGCAGCATCTATGCCACCGCGAACGGCTCGGCCCCGCGCCCGCCGCTCGCAAACGAACTTTAAACGCACGAGGGTTGGCCATGCCGCTTTTCTCGCAACATACCGCCCGGTTCTCGCCGGACGTTCCTTTGGAGGGCACCAGCTCTCGCGAGCTGCTCAAGCGGTACCAGCCGCTCGAGACACTTGCGACCGGCGGTTTTGGCTCCATCGAGATCTGCCGCGACACGCACCTGCGCCGCCGCGTCGCCATTAAGCGCATCCCCCTTATTAACGGTGTCGGCATGCCCGCCAGCGACATCATGGATGTCCTGCGCGAGGCGCACACTGCCGCCATGCTTCAACATCCCAATATCGTGCAGGTCATCGACTTTACGCACGACACAGCCTATGCCTACCTGGTTATGGAATATGTCGATGGCATGTCGCTGGCCGAGTTTTTGCACCGCGTGGACGGCCACTCACTTACCTTTGACGAGGCCGCGGCCATTGCCGATGCCCTGGGCCAGGCGCTCACCTTCGCCCATAGTAATGGCGTACTCCACCTGGACATTAAGCCCGCCAACGTGCTCATCGACCACTCGGGCAATGTAAAGCTCACCGACTTTGGCATGGCGCGGCTGTCGTCCGCCGGTGGCTTTGGCGGCTCGCGCGGCGGCACCATCGGCTACATGCCGCCCGAGCAGCTCGATATCGAGACCGGCACGGTCGATGAGCGCGCCGATGTCTTTGCCCTCGCCTGTGTGATCTACGAGGGCCTGTGCGGCAGCGCCCCCTTTATGGCGGCCACGCCCGCCGACTCGCTCGACCGCATCATCGGCGGCGCCACCTATCCCAGCGAGCTGATACCACACTTCCCCCCGGGAGCCGAGGCCGCGCTCATGAGCGCGCTCTCCCCCATGCCGCAGGACCGCCCCAACAGCATCGAGGCATTTTGCGACCAGCTCCTTGCCGGTCTGGGCAGCGTACGCGAGGGCCGTCGCAGCCTGGAACAAATGGTTGGCGAGCTTTCGGATGACGAGCAGGAGCTCGACGATATCGAGCCGTCGCACTACGAGGACGACGCCATCGAGATCGACCCCGCACTCGGCTGGGCGGGCACGCGCTGGAGCCATGCGCGCGAATACACCATGCGCGCTATCTCGGCGCTAGCGTGCGGCACCTTTAGCTTTTTGCTGATGCAAACGGCCGGAGTCGCGGCGCTTCCCGGCCTGGTCATTGCGGCTATCGCGATCGGAGCGGCGGCTGGCCTGGCCCCCCAGATCGGCTCGGCCATCTCGGCTGTGGGCTTTTTGGTGCTCATGGCCAACGCCACCATGCAGGCGCAGGGCATCCTGTCGATGCTGCCCGTCGCGGTGATCTTTGCCGCCGCCATGTCCGGTTGGTGGGTCGCCTGGGGTCGTACCGAGGCAGCCGCGAGCGCCGCGCTCACCTGTGCGCTCGCGCTTGGCTGTCTGACCGGCAATACCTTCCTGGCAGCTGGGGTCGCCGCCGGCGTCGCTTCATTTTGGCTCGGTCCGGCAAGCGCCGCCGCGGCAACGGGCATGGGCGCGCTTTTTGCCCGTCTGGCCACGGTCGCGCATTCAGCCGGAGGCGTGCTGGGGCTCGGTAACGTTGCCGCAGCGCTGGGAGATCCGCTCCTTTGGACTGCCTTTGTGCTGGTCGCGGCAACTGCCGCAGCATCATCCGCGCTGCTCAATGCCCATGCCAAGCGTGCCGACCAGGGCTCAAACCTTGCCGCAATCGCCGCCATCGCTGTCACCGGCATCGGCTGCGCAGCGGCGTCCTGTCTTGCACACCATATGGAAATTGCCAGCCTTGCAGCCGCGGTCGTCGCCAAGGCGGCGGTTGCGGGAACCCTATCCTCTATAATCGTTGGGATATGCCTATATTTGCTCGGATACCAAAGAACCTATACGGAGAGTGATCTTTCGTGAACTTCCTGAACATCTTCGAGGACCACGTGGCCGGCATCTTCGGTGCCACCCGTGCCCCGTTCTCCTTTAAGAAGCTTGCCAAGCAGGCCGCTCGCGACATGGAGGATCAGACTCTGGTGATCAACGGCGTCAACACGGCGCCGGCACTCTATACCATCCTTATCGCCGCCGACGACGATCCCATGCTCGCCCCGTTCTACCCCGAGCTTTCGCGCGAGGTCCGCGAGTTTGTGAAGGCGCAGGCCGAAAAGCGCCGCTATGTCTTTGTCGGCGAGCCCCTCGTGCGCTTTATGATCGATCCGCAGCTGCGCGCCGGCAAGTTCTCGGTCTTTGCCGAGAACGTCGATGCCCCCACGCTCGGCCGCCTGTACGAAGAAGAGCGCGCCTATCAAAACGGCCTGGGCCAGAACAACTCCGCGGCAAGCCGTGCCGCCAGCGCCCCGCGCGCCGGCCAGCAGCAGTTTGCTGCCCCGCAGCAGCAGCGCCCCGCCGCCATGCCCCAGCAGCAGCCGACGCCTCGCGCCGCCGCTCCCGACCCGCTTGCCGTGGCAGACCCCTTCGCGCCTAGCATCCCCGACCCCGCCGCTCCCATCCCGGTGCCGCAGACCGTCTCGCGTGACGCGCTTGCCGGCATGGGCGGAGCCGCCGCGACCGGTGCCGCCGTGGGCCTAGGCACCGCAGCCGGCATCGCCTCCAACATGGCGAGCACTCGCGCCCCGCAGCGTCCGCTCGCCCAGCTCGTCGACGTCGTGAGCGGCGAGAGCCATAGCATCACCTCCGCACAGGTGACCATCGGTCGCGAGCGCTCAGTTTCCGACATTGCCCTGCGCGACCCCAACGTGTCGCGCCGCCACGCCCAGCTCACCTTTACGGGCTCGGATTGGTCGATCGAGGATCTCAATTCCACCAACGGCACGCTCGTCAACAACCGCCGCATTACGCGCTGCCCGCTGCGCAACGGCGATCTGCTGACGTTTGGCCTGAGTACCTTTGAATTTAGGGGATAGTCGCTTATGAACATCGATATCGTCCTTTTTGCAGGCCGCATCGTCCTGGTCGCCCTGCTCTATATCTTTCTGTTCGCCGTCATGAAGACCGGCGTGGGACTTGTGCGTGGACAGCGCCGCGACTCGGCTATCTGGACGATCGATGTGGACAAGGGTCCGCGCGGTATCCGCGGCATCCACGTAGACATGCTCGGCCCCGTCATCGTCGGTCGCTCGCCATCTTCGGACATCTGCATCAACGAACCGTTCGTTTCAGCCTCGCACGCGCGCTTTTCGCTGCAGGGCCCGGCGCTCATCATCGAGGACCTCAACTCACTTAACGGCACGCTCGTCAATGGCCGCCAGCTTGTTGAGCCCGCGACGCTGCGCGAGGGCGACGAAGTCCAGATTGGCGATGTGGTCATGAAGGTGAACCGTCGATGATCGACGAGGAGAACAAGTCCGCAACTATGACCGAGGCACCGGCTGCCGCCACAGCTGCGCCGGCCCACGCCGCTCCGGCGGGCTCCGCACCCGTGGAACCCGAGGACACCGTGTTCTCCCTGCCTCTTTCGCATGTAACGCATGATATTTCGGATCTCGCCGATAACGAGGACGAAGAGGATGCCGTAGCGGCGCCCATCGGCGCACATGCTGCGGAACAGCCCACAGCGCCCGAAGCAACCCCGGCGCCGGCTCACTTTGCAGAGCCCGTCGCCGCGGCAATCAACGAGAGCGCTGCGGTGTTTGCGGCACCCGAGCCCGCCGCGCCGGCGTTTCCCATAGCCCCGGCATCCGAGGTTGCGCCCGCGTCTACGCCGGCGCCCGAGGCAGGGCCATCCCCCGAGGACGGCCCTGCGCCCGCAAGCGAGTCCGATGCCGTGGCCGAGCCCGCCGCCCAGTCGCAAAGCACGCCCGCGCCGTCGCACTTTTCGACGCCCGAGCCTATAGACGTCAGCCCGCAAGACGACGAGTCGACCGCCCGCATGTCCGAGGAGCCCGACTCCCCGGACACCGGCGATTCCGAATCAAACGCCGAGACCGACACCGTCTCTCCCGGTGACACCGCCGAAATCGACGTTGCCGCCGTTGAGGCCAAACTCAAAGACCCCGGCTCGACCATGAGCTTTGAACCCCTGACCGAGGAGCGCATCGAGACCGACTCGACCTATGATGCCGGTACCACCACGCAACTCATGTGGGGCGCCCGCTCCGACGTTGGCTGCGTGCGCCCGCACAATGAGGATTCCTACCTGGTGCAGTCGCCGCTCTTTTGCGTATGCGACGGCATGGGCGGTCACGCCGCCGGCGAGGTAGCCTCTTCCATCGCCGTCGAGACTATTGCCAAAACGGCCCCGCAGTCCGCCGACGCAGCGCGCCTGGCCGCAGCCGTCGAGGCAGCCAACGCCGCCGTAATCGAGGCGGCCCTGAACGGCCTGGGCAAGCCCGGCATGGGCTGCACAGCCACTTGCGCCTATATCGAAAACGACACGCTCGCCATCGCCCACGTGGGTGACTCTCGCGCCTACCTGCTCCACGAGGGCACGCTCATCCGCGTGACCCGCGACCACTCCTACGTGGAGGAGCTCGTGGACGCCGGCGAGATCACGGCAGACGAGGCTCGCGTCCACCCCAACCGTTCGGTCATCACCCGCGCGCTGGGCTCGGACCCCGCTATGTATGCCGACCACTTCACTCTGCATATCGAGGAAGGCGACCGTCTGATCCTGTGCTCCGACGGCCTTTCGAGCATGATTCCCGATAGCGATATCGAGAACATCGCCACGCAGTCCTCAACCGCGCAAATCTGCGTCGACAACCTAGTGGACGCGGCGCTTGCCGCCGGCGGCCACGACAACGTGACCGTAGTAGTCGTTGACCTGGTTGACGATGGCGTCATGCGCGAGGCGCAACGCGTGCGTCGCCGCAACGTTACTATCGCCGCCATCCTGGCCCTCGTCTTTGTGCTGGCAGCTGGCATCTGGGCCTACACGGGTGTCACCGGCTCGTACTACCTGGGTACCTACCAGGGCAATGTCGCCGTCTGGCGCGGCCTGCCCGGCAAGCCACTCGGACTCAAGCTCCACTGGCTCGAAAGCGAAACCAGCATCAAGCTATCCGACCTGCCCGAAGACACGCAAAACCGCCTCAAGGCGGGTATTCCGCAAACAAGTGTCGACGATGCGCAGGACACGATATCCAAGTACCGCCACCAGATCGACGAGGAGCAGACCCGCCAGGTGATCGACGCGCAAACGATTCGCGACAACACCAATCAGGGATCGACCTCCGAATCAGATTCCGAGAAAACCGCCGAACAGTCCGCCGAGGCCGAAGCCTCCGATAAGAATTAGAAAGGGAGTGCCGCTTATGAGTCGCCGCAACACCGAGCTGCTCTTGCTCATCGCCTCGGCGTTCCCCGTCATCCTGCTGTATGCGATGTACGTCCTCACCGCGGGCGCTGCCATCTCCTTTGAGACGCTCGCCGTACCGATCGGCCTCTTTGCCGCCTTTGCCGCGGCCCACATCGCCGTGCGCATCTTGGCGCCCGGTGCCGACCCCGCCATCCTGCCCATCGTATTTATACTTTCGGGCATCGGCATCACGTTCGTGACGCGTCTCGCCCCCGCTCTCGCCATCTCACAGCTCATCATCCTGTTTGTCTCGGTGGCGCTCATGGTGGGAACGCTTGCACTAGTCAAAAACCTCGACGTGGTCATGCGCTACAAGTACACCTTTGGCATCATCGGCATCATCCTGCTGATGCTGCCTATCTTTATCGGCACCACGATCTCGGGCTCCAAGCTGTGGATTCGCATCGCGGGCTTTACCATCCAGCCTGGCGAGTTCGCCAAGGTCTTTATCGTGCTGTTCCTGGCCGGGTACCTGGCCGAGAACCGCGAGCTGCTCTCCATCTCCAACCGCAAGATCTTGGGCTTTAAGATCCCTCGTCTGCGACTGCTACTGCCGTTGTTTGCCGTGTGGGGTGTGTGCCTGCTCGTCGTCGTCTTCGAACGCGACCTGGGTTCGGCCGTGCTGTTCTACACCATCTTCTTGCTGATGCTCTACGTTGCCACGGGGCGCTTTTCGTATGTCGTTATCGGCCTTGCGCTCTTAGCCGTTGGAGCCGTGGGCGCCTACAAGTTCCTGTCGCACGTTCAGGTGCGTTTCCAGGTTTGGGTCGATCCGTTTAAGGACGCCCAGGGCCAGGGCTACCAGATCGTCCAGTCGCTCTTCTCGCTCGCCGACGGCGGTCTGGTCGGTGTTGGCATCGGCAACGGCATGGCCAACAACATCCCTGTCGTCGAGTCCGACTTTATCTTCTCGGCTATCGGCGAGGAGATGGGCCTTTTGGGCGGCGGCGCCGTGCTCATCCTGTTTATGCTCTTTGCCGTGCGTGGCCTCACCACAGCTGCCCGCGCTAAATCCGACCTCGCCGCCTTTAGCGCCACGGGCCTTACGGCCGCCATCAGCTTCCAGGCCTTCTTGATCGTTGGCGGCGTAACCCGCCTGATTCCGCTGACCGGCGTCACCCTGCCCTTTATGAGCCAGGGCGGCTCCTCGCTGCTGGCGAGCTTTATCATCGTCGCGCTCCTGCTGCGCGCCGGTGACGAGGCGACCGGACGCGAGGCCGAGCTTACCGGCACCGGCACCATGGCCGCCATCACCGATGATCAGGTCGCATCTGCCGCCGCCCCGACGGGCACGCGCTTTGCCACCTCGTCTTCCTACGGCAGCGGCAGCCATTCCGTCGGCTCGCGCATGCGTCGTCGCCTGCTCGACACGCCTGAATCCGGTGTGCTCGGCCGCGTTGCGCTTGCCAACCGTCTAACTCGTGCGGTGCTCGCCTTTACGGCGCTGTTCGCCATCCTTATCGGCAACCTCACCTATGTCCAGGTCATCAAGGCCAAGGACTATCAGGACATGCCGACCAACAACCACACCATCGCCCGCTCCAAGTACATCCAGCGCGGTTCCATCATCACGTCCGACGGCGTGACGCTGGCCGAGTCGCTGCAGCAGGAAGACGGCACCTACGTACGCTCCTACCCCAACGGTAACCTAGCAGCGCACGTGGTTGGCTACGTGAGCCAGCAGTATGGCACCACCGCCATCGAGAGCGTCATGAACGACACGCTCACCGGTTCTAAGGACTACTCCAGCTGGAACAACGCCATCGCGTCGCTCGCGGGCCAGACCCAGCCGGGCAACACCGCCAAGCTCACCATCGACTCGCGCATCCAGACGGCTGCTGAGCAGGCACTCAAGGGCTTTAAGGGCGCTGTAGTGGTCATCGACCCGCGTACCGGCGCGGTGCTCGCATGTGCCAGCTCGCCCACCTACGACAACACCAACATCGATGCCCTGCTACAGACGGGCGGCGGCGAGGACGGCTCCATGTACAATCGCGCCATGGACGCGCTGTACACGCCGGGCTCAACGTTTAAGGTCGTTACGCTTTCCGCGGCACTCGAGACCGGTACCGCCAGCCTTACCAGCACCTACCAGGCGCCCGGCTCCATGGACATCGGCAACGCACCGGTCACCAACTATGCCAACGAGAGCTACGGCACCATCAGCCTGCAGCAGGCCTTTGCCGTGTCCTCCAACGTCGTCTTTGGCCAGGTGGCAAACGAAGTTGGCGCAAACACGCTCGTGCAGTTTGCCAACGCCTTTGGCTACGGCCAAAAGCTCGGCCAGGACCTGACCTCCGCGGCCTCCATCATGGCCGACCCGTCGCTCATGACCGAATGGGAGACCGCCTGGGCCGGCGCCGGCCAGCCTGTCGGCATGGACCACACGCCCGGCCCGCAAACCACCGTCATGCAAAACGCCGTGATTGCCGCCGCCATCGCTAACAGTGGCGTAGTCATGGACCCGTACTTTGTAGCCCAGGTACTTGCCCCGGACGGAACCGTGGTCAAGACCACGCAGTCCCGCTCGCTGGGGCAGGCCGTCAGCTCCGCCACGGCCGACCAGGTCAAGCAGGCCATGCTTGCCGTCGTCCAGTCCGGCACCGGCACCGATGCCCAGATCCCCGGCGTCAAGGTCGCCGGCAAGACCGGCTCGGCCGAGACCGGCGGCACCAACGTCAACTCTATGTTCGTTGGCTTTGCACCTTACGATTCACCCACGGTCGCCATCTCGGTGGCCTTGGAGGATTTCGACAAGCATGACGTCGAGGCCGCCAAGATTGCCGGCATCGTCCTGACCGCGGCGCTTGCCGCACAGGGAGCGTGATGCCCATGATCGAATCGGACACCCGAGGCGCGCCGCGGCCGAAGAGTTAGCGGCAACGCGCCACACGGCCCCAGCGGCCACATCGTAGGTACTACACACATCGTTGAGCGAATAGTTATGTTAGGAGCAGGAATGGAACAGAGGGTCCTCGGGGGAAGATACCTCCTCAAGGATAAGGTGGGAACAGGCGGCATGGCGACCGTCTACCGCGCACAGGACCAGGTCCTCGACCGCACGGTAGCCGTCAAGATCATGCTGCCGCAGTATGCTGGCGACGCAACCTTCGCCGCACGCTTTAAGCAGGAGGCCCAGGCAGCAGCCGGTCTCTCCTCCCCTTATATCGTGGGCGTCTACGATTGGGGCAAGGACGGCGACACCTATTACATCGTCATGGAGTACCTGCGCGGTACCGACCTTAAGAGCGGCATCAAGAGCCACGGCGCCCTCGACCCCAAGAAGGTCGCCCAGATCGGCTCGCAGATCAGCTCTGCGCTTTCGGTCGCACACAAGCACGAGATCATCCACCGCGACATTAAGCCGCAAAACATCATGGTGCTGCCTGACGGCAACATCAAGGTGATGGACTTTGGCATCGCGCGCGCCAAGAACAGCCACCTCACGCAAGACAACAACGTGCTGGGAACCGCCCACTACGTCAGCCCCGAGCAGACCCGTGGTCAGGACCTCGGCCCCACCTCGGATATCTACTCGCTGGGCGTCGTGATGTATGAGTGTGCCACCGGCCGCGTACCCTTTGACGGCGACGACGCCATCTCGGTCGCGCTCAAGCAGGTCAACGAGCTCCCCATCCCGCCGAGCCAGATCAACTCCGGCGTCGATGCCGACCTGGAGCGCATCATCCTCAAGTGCATGGAGAAGGACCCGGCAAACCGCTTCCAGACGGCCGACGAGCTGCGCCAGGTGCTCAACAGCTACCTGTCCGGCCGTGCCGTCAACGTCTCGGAGCCCACGCGCATCATCGGTGCCGCCGGCGACCTGGGTGCCACCAAGACTCGCGAGCTTTCCGATCAGACGCGCGCCATGGTGCGTCCCGTCTCGGGCGTGAGCGGCCAAAATACCGCCCGCAGCTCGGTTTCGGGCTCCACCGGCTCCTACGAGGTCGAAAAGCCCAAATCCAACAAGAACAAGATCATCGCCGCCGTGGTGGCAGCCGTTGCCGTCATCGGCATCGTGGTGGCCTTTGCCACAGGACTCTTTGGCGGCGAGCAGGTCACCGTGCCCGATGTGCTGGGCAAGGACCAGCAGACTGCCGTCGAGCTGATCAAGGAAGCCGGCCTCGAGGTCGGCACCATCGACCAAAGCTACAACGACGATGTCGACGAGGGCAAGGTCGCCGAGCAGACGCCCAACGGCAACACCAAGAAGACCAAGGGCACCAAGGTGAACCTGGTAATCTCCAAGGGCCCCAAGCCCTCCGAAAAGGTTGAGGTTCCCAAACTTGTCGGCCTAACCAAGGACCAAGCAGAAGCCGCACTGGCAAGCGTTGGCCTGAAGGGCAACGCCTCCGAGGAGGCCAACGAGGCTGATGAGGGCCAGGTCTTTGAGCAGGGCACCGAAGCCGGTAAGGAAGTCGCGAAGGGCACGACCATCTCGTACAAGGTCTCGAGCGGCCCGGATACCACGTCCGTCCCCGACCTGACCGACATGACCGAGGCCCAGGCGCGCAACGCCCTCGATATGGCAGGCTTTGGTGTCGACGTGAGCTACCAGGAGAACGACTCGGTTACCGAGGGCACCGTGATCAGCTGGAACCCCAGCGGCAAGCAGAAGCCCGGCGCCACGATTACCGTCGTCATCGCCAAGAAGTCCGGCAAGGCCACCGTCCCGGGCAACCTGTACGGCAAGAGCATTTCCGCCGCCGTTACCGCGCTCAACAACGCCGGTTTCTATAACATCGGCTTCTGTGACCAGAACGGCAATCCCGTAAGCGGTAACGAGGATGCCACCGTTACGGGCGTCTCCCCCACTGGCAAGCAGTCCACCGACAGCACGATTACGCTGACGGTCGCACTTTCTGGTTCGG
>CAUEUQ010000034.1:0-20152 GCA_959021215.1 uncultured Collinsella sp.
AGCAGGGGCTCTCAATGTTTTTATGTCCTGCTCATATCGTCTCTGCCGGCAGTTTGGGACACTCCTGGCTTAGTAGTCATTGGACGTTCTTAAACGACTAGTCAAATAAGAACGTCCCCAATGACTAGGTTAGGCACATTGCTTTGTGAGTTTATTCAATCTTCTTTAATAACAATTAAGTTGTTTACCTGCTTAAAGTTACTTATCATTTTTAAAAATAATGCTCGAAAAAGCGTCCGAGAAGTCGCGGGGCGATTTTTGAGGGGTCGTTCGTCAAGCAATGTGGCAAGTTCTTGGTTAGATATTGGTCAGTTTTGGGTCAACCTTGCCAAAAGCTTGACGAATGCAGATTTAGACGTCGACGAATGAACACTTCAGGTGGGCTCCAAGCAAAATTCTGGGCTGATTCTCGATAATCGCCTTCAATCGTCCCTTGCCAAGCGCTGGCCTCGCTTACAATCTGCTCCGACATTCGCGCGCCGTCCGGCGCTTAAGAGGGGAGGGCCCCATGGCAAACGAGATTTGGACCATCAAGCGTTGTCTCGAGTGGACCAAGGAGTACCTGGCCGAGCGCGGCGAGGAGCACCCTCGTCTTTCTGCCGAGTGGCTGCTCTGCGCTGCCACGGGTTTGGCACGCATCGACTTATATATGCGCATGGACGAGACGCTTAACGCGGCTCAGCTCGAGACCATGCACGCGGCCGTTGTTCGTCGCGCTAAAGGTGAACCGCTGCAGTACATCACCGGCAGCACGCAGTTTCGCATGATCGACGTCGCGTGCGCCCCCGGCGTGCTCATTCCGCGTCCCGAGACCGAGATGCTCGTCGAGGAAGTCCTCAATTATCTGGATGCCGAGGTGCTGAGCCCCGAGGCTGCCGCCCGCCAGCGCGTGGAGCTGCCTTGGAACGATGAGGTCGAGCAGGCCCGCAAAGCCGAGGCGGCGCTGGCTGACGAACGCGCGGCCGCCGAGCGCCGTGCCGCCAACCTGACGGCCGCCGATGAGGCTGCGCAGGGTAGCGACGTGCTCGGTAGCCGCGCCTATGCCGAGGAACTGGCCGACCGCGAGGCCGAGGAAGCCGCCGCGCAGGCAGCAGAAGCCGAAGCGGCAGAAGCAGAGGCCATGGAAACCCCCGAGCCCGAGCTCGACGAATACGGCATCGCCATTGAGGACAACGACCAACAGGCGACTCCCGCGCAAGATGCCGCCGAGGCTAACGTATCTGCCCCAGCCGAGCCCCGCACTGCCCGCGTTCTCGAGGTCGGCTGCGGCACGGGCTGCATTTCGCTCTCCCTTGCCTGGGAGCGCCGCGGGCACGTTACCTGCACTGCTACCGATATCGAGCCGCGCGCCATCGACCTTGCTACCAAAAACCGCGATGCGCTTGGCCTCACGTCCGACGAGGTCGCCTTCAGCCTCACCAACCTGGTGAGTTCCATTCCCCGCGAAGAGTGGGGCACCTTTGACGTACTCGTCTCCAACCCGCCCTACATCCCCACCGATGTCATGCGCTCGCTGCCGCATGAGGTCAAGGACTTTGAGCCCGATCTGGCGCTCGAGGGCGGTGCCGACGGTCTCGATATCTTCCGCCGCCTGCTCAACGCGGCGCCCTACATGCTGCGTGCCGGCGGCCTGTTTGCCTGCGAGCTCTACGAGGGCGCGCTCGACGCCGCGGCCGAGCTCTGTCGTCAAGCAGGCCTTTCGGACGTGCGTATCGTCCACGACCTCACCGATCGTCCCCGCATCGTTCGAGCCATCGTCACCGAGCCCAAACAGCGTATTTAAGCTGAATAAATAGACATTTGCGCAAGTTTGTCCTTGCAATATACCGTAAAACTTCTACTATAGAAGGAGAAAGGTATGTCAAATCAGCTGCATCGGTACCGTATCGTGCTTGATTACATTGAACCTTGGCTTGATGAGCAGGATGAAGCTACGCTGAAGCAGATTTATGCAGACCTTTTGGTGCTCGAGAAGGAAGGTCCCAGCCTTGGTCGTCCGCTGGTTGACCGCGTAAAGGGCTCGAAGCTTCATCATTTAAAGGAGCTGAGAGTGACGTCGTGTGGTGGGCAGGTGATTCGCATCCTCTTCGCCTTTGACCCCAAGCGCCAGGCGGTATTGCTATTGGCGGGTGATAAGTCGCGAGCGGGATCGTCAAGGGCAAAATGGAACGGTTGGTATGCGATCAACATTCCAAGGGCCGAGCAAATATACCGTCGCCACGTAAGGAGGCTCGATCGAGATGGAACTGCATGAGTATATGGAATCTCGCGGGATAACACGCGACTCCATTACCGCCGAGCAGGAGAGGACTCGCGATCGTATCGAAGCCTATAAGCTTGCTCAGATTCGCAGGTTAAAAGATCTAACACAGGCGTCGGTCGCCCAGTCGATGGGCGTTTCTCAAAAACGTGTATCCGAGCTCGAGCGTGGGGAGTTGGGTTCGATGAGGCTCGACACGCTGAGCAGGTACGCAGAGAGCCTCGGCGGAAAACTGGTTGCAAGCATCGAGTTTCCCGATCGTACCGTTACGCTTGCGCGCTAAAAATCTTCAATTAACCCCCTCACTTTCACCGACTACTAGAGCCGCTCACCAAACCAACATGCGCTCTGGGCAAATAGGTTGAATGTTTCGTGCGAGAATGCCCCACAGTAAACAAACTTGCACCGGAGCGTAAGGGGCTGGCATACACATGCAGACGGTCTATCGGGTATACGAGGGAACGCGCGAGCCGCATCGGCTTGCCGTCGAGCGCACGGCCGAGGTGCTCGGCCGCGGCGGCCTGGCCTTGATTCCGACCGAGACCGTCTACGGTGTCGCCGTGGCAGTCAACGCCTTCTCGGGCGCCGTGCCCCAAGATACAAGCGAATTCCCATCGTGGCCGCGCGATCCGCAGGCTGCCGTCAATGGCGCCGCAGTTCCTGCGCTCGGCACCGGCTATCGCCGTATCTTCACTCTCAAGCAACGTGAGCTCACGCAAACCGTCGCTTGGCTGGTCGATGGCGTCGAAGCACTCGACCGCTATGGCGTGGATATCCCGGAAGATGCCCGCGTACTCGCGCGACGATGCTGGCCGGGAGCCCTGACTATCGTGGTCAAGGCAGCCCCCTGCGTGCCGACCTTTATGCGCGCTGCCGACGACACCGTGGCCCTGCGCGCTTCGGCCTCTCCCGTGGTCCAAGCGCTCATCCGCGCCTGCGGCAGTCCCCTTGCCTGCACGAGCGCCAACACACACGGCGCGCCCTCGCCGGCAAGCTTTGCCGCCGTCGAGGGTCGCATCCTGGAGGGGGTCGATGTGGCCGTCGACGCCGGTGAGACCCCGTGTCGCGACGCCTCGACCATCGTGTCGTTCCAACACGGCGGGCTCCAGATCCTGCGCCAAGGCGCACTTCCCGCATCAGAGATCGAACGGGTCCTGTCCGACCCGATGCAATAGAAAGGTGTAAGCGATGACGTTGAATCTGGGCAGCCTGGGCATGGAAGATGCCTCGTTTGACTTTGGCGGTTCCTACATCATGGCGCTCGACTGCGGCACCACCTCGGTACTTGCGACCATCGTCGACGAGTACGGATGCATCGTCGCGCAGGCACGTCGCAGCGTCAAAACCAGCTTCCCACGTCCCGGTTGGGTAGAGCAAGACCCCATGACGGTCCTTGCCAGCCAGATCGCCGTCATGATGGAAGTCCAGTTTAAGAGCGGTATCCACTCCGACCGCATTGCCGCCATCGGCATCTCTAACCAGCGCGAGACCACGGTGGTGTGGGACCGCATAAGCGGCCAACCCATCTATAACGCCATCGTGTGGCAATGCCGTCGCACCGCACCTCTGATCGACGAGCTGGTCGAGCGGGGCGCAGAAGAGCTGGTGCGCTCCCGCACGGGGCTCACGCTCGACCCGTATTTCTCGGCCTCCAAGGTGCAGTGGATTCTCGACAACGTCGATGGCGCACGCGAGAGCGCGGCGGCGGGCGACCTCATGTTTGGCACCATCGACACCTGGCTCATCTACAACCTCACCGGCGGCCAGGTCTTTGCCACCGACTACACCAATGCCAGCCGCACGGCGCTCTTTAATATCCATACGCTCGATTGGGACGACGACCTGCTGGCACTCTTTGACGTTCCGCGCTCCATGATGCCCGAGGTTCGCTGGAGCTCGGGCGACTACGGCCGCGTCGCGAGCGACATCATGACCAACATGCCGCCCATCATGGGCGTGGCGGGTGACCAACAGGCGTCGCTGTTCGGCCACTGTTGTTTCCGTCCCGGCCAGACCAAAAACACCTATGGCACGGGCTGCTTTATGCTCATGAACACCGGCGACGAGATCGTCGAATCCAAGAATGGCCTGGTCTCCACCATCGGTATCGCTGCGGACGGCAAAGTCAGCTATGCGCTCGAGGGCTCTATTTTTGCCGCAGGCTCAACGATGAACTGGCTTCGCAACAACATGGGCATCATTTCGAGCGTGAGCGAGTCGGCACAACTCGCCGCTTCGATTAGCGACAACGAGGGCTGCTACTTCGTTCCCGCCTTTGCGGGTTTGGGTGCTCCCTGGTGGGACCCGCATGCTCGCGGTATCGTGTGCGGTCTGACCGGCGCCTCGAGCCGTGCGACCATCGTACGTGCCGCCTGCGAATCCATGGCATATCAGAGCTACGACGTGCTGCGCGCCATGGAGCAGGACGTGGGGCTTTCGATTGAGCGCCTGTCCGTCGATGGCGGCGCCTCACGCAACGAGTTCATCATGCAATTCCAGGCCGACCTGCTGGATATCCCCGTGCTGCAATGCGAGACGGTGGAGACCACGGCAATCGGTGCCGCGTACTTGGCGGGTCTTGCCGTCGGCTATTGGGAAGACCTTGAAGAGCTGGAGCAAAATGCCCAGATCGTTAGGACCTTCCTTCCCCATATGTCCGCCGAGCGTCGCGAGCAAAACCTTGCGGGCTGGCGTGATGCAGTCAAGCGCTCGCTCAGTACCGCACAGTAGGGCTGCGATGGGCTGCTCGATACAACAAACCGCTAAACTTATGCATGGCGTGCGGCGGCAACATTGCTGCGCGCCTTGTCAGCAAGGCCGTTTTGCGGCCGCAACGAAAGGGGCAATCAACCCATGACCGTCACCTACGATGCGTCCCGTGTGACGCTTGTCGATCATCCGCTCGTCCAGCACAAGCTGTCGATCCTGCGCGACAAAAACACCGGCACCAACCAGTTCCGCCAGCTCGTGCGCGAACTCGCGCTTTTTGACGGCTACGAGGCCATGCGCGACCTGCCCATGGAAGACGTCGAGGTCGAGACCCCCATCACTACCGCCACGTTCAAACAGCTCGCCGGCAAGAAACTCGCCATCGTGCCCATCCTGCGTGCGGGCCTTGGCATGGTCGACGGCATTCTCGACCTGGTGCCCTCCGCTCGCGTAGGCCACATCGGTATGGAACGCGACGAGGTTACCCATGAGCCGCATGAGTATTACTGCAAGATGCCCAAGGACATCGACCAGCGCATCTGCCTGGTCGTCGACCCCATGCTCGCCACGGGCGGTTCGGCCGAGATGGCCATCAGCTACCTGCGCGAGCGCGGTGTCAAGGACATCCGCATGCTGTGCATCGTCGCTGCCCCCGAGGGCCTCAAGTCGCTGACCGAGAAGGACCCAGATGTGCATATCTATACCTGCGCTATCGACGACCATCTCAACGAGGCTGCCTACATCGTTCCCGGCCTGGGCGACGCCGGCGATCGCATCTACGGCACGCTCTAGTCGCTGGGCTAAGACGGCCGCGGCTGCAAATTGGAAGAAATGGTGCGCGCGGGCAAGTAGAAGACGCCTGTGCACACCTTTAGTTAATGGACGTTTTGCCCTGCAGGGTTCGAGAAAAACGTATTACCGTACCTGCGGCATAAAGAAGGTCTTAAGAAAACGAACAGGTGCGTATTAACCGATGCTTTTTCGGTTGTACTTTAACGATTGGCTCGTACAATAGTCACCAATGTTTGGCGGGAACTGTTCTGTGAGGCGTTAAAAAAGGAAAGTGAGGACGCCAATGTTTCAGATAGCCGATCTGCTCGCTATCGTTGCAGGCGCCATCGCGGGCGCGGTCGCCTTTCTTCCCTTTGTCTTTACGCTCAAGCCGGTTCTTGACGATAAGCAGAATGCGGACATGCTCAAGGGTATGGTGAGTCTGGCGGTCTCGGCGATCGCCCTGCTCGTCTTTACCTTGGTTGTGTTTGTGTTGTTCGGAGAGGCATTTCGCATGTTCCTCCTGGGCGAGGCGATCGGCTTTGTGGCCTTTATGGCCGCCTGCACAGTTCGTGTCGCCAAGGCGCTGCGAGATCCTCATGAGGTCGAAAGGTAAGTCGTGGAAATTTTTGAAAAGCTGCCTGATGAGATTAATCATCTGGTCAGCGAGTTCAGCTCCACCCCTGTCGTGGGCGATCTGAGCTGCGGCATCACGCAGTACTCGTTTTGGCTGATCGTCTCCACGATCGTGCTCCTGATCGTCCTGGCCGTGTTCAAGAAGAAGCAGACCCTGGTTCCCAAGGGCTTCTTCGTCAACGGTTTCGAGTACATCATCGAGTACGTCGAGAACGATATCGGCAAGGGCGTCGTGGGTGAGAACTGGAAGAAGCACTTCCCGTTCCTGTGCTCGCTTTTCCTGTTCATCCTGATCAATAACATGATCGGCCTGATCCCGGGAATGAAGCCCGGCACCGGCGCAATCGGCTCCACCGCCGCGCTCGCCATCTTCGCCTTCGTGTACTTCATCTACTACGGATGCAAGGCTCACGGCGTGATTGGCTACATCAAGAGCCTCGCCCCGCAGGGCGTGAGCTTCCCGATGAACGTGCTCGTGTGGGTCGTCGAGCTCTTCTCGACCTTCCTGCGCCTCATCACGCTCGCCGTCCGTCTGTTCTGCAACATGTTCGCAGGACACGTGGTCATGGGCTCGTTCGCCATCATGGCGAGCATGTTCATGCAGCCGCTGCTTCAGCAGGTTTCCGCGGCCCACGCCGTCGGCGCCCTGCCTTCGCTGGCCTGGCTTGCCATCCTCATCCTGATCTATGCGATCGAGCTTGTGGTCGGCGCCATCCAGGCTTACGTCTTCACGGTCCTTACCGCCGTGTATGTCTCCGAGGCAGAGGAGGTCGCGGAGGAGGAGTAGTCTTCCGTTCGCGCCTTAAAGGTAAGGCAATTCGTTAAACCGCCGGTGCCCGTACCCATGGAGTCCGGCAGTTATAAAAAGGTTATCCTGCGTGAAATAAGACACGCACGACAAAGGAGGAATCGTGGGAGTTATCGGTTACGGTCTCGGTGTTATCGGCGCTGGTCTTGCTATCGGCCTGTCTGCTCTGGGTGCTACGGGTGCTATGGCCCGTCAGCCTGAGGTCCAGGGCCGCGTGTTCACCGTCTTCATCATGGGCTCCGCCTTCGGCGAGGCTCTGGCTCTGATCGGCTTCGTTGTCGCGCTGATCGTTAAATAGCACGGAGCGTCAAGTATGAATCTTTCATCCCAGAAGAGCGCGATCGCACTCTCCGCGTCCGCGGCCGCGCTGCTCATGCCGGTTTCCGCGTTCGCCGAGGACGGCGCTGCCGGTGCGGACATCCTCATCCCTAAGATGGCGGAGTTCATCCCGGCGCTTATCGCCTTCCTGATTATCTGGATCGTGCTGGCCAAGGTCGCCCTGCCGGGCATCATGAAAACCATGGAGGAGCGCGGCAAGAAGATCGAGGAGAGCCTCGACGAGGCCGAGAAGACCAAGCAGGAGGCTATCGCCAAGCGCGCTGAGTCCGACTCGATCGTCACCGACGCCCGTCGTCAGGCTGCCGACATCGTTCTCGAGGCCCGTAAGGACGCCGAGTCCGAGCGCGCCCGTATCATCGAGGCTGCTCACAAGGAGGCCGAGGAGATTATCGCCAAGGCCCACACGACCGTCGAGGACGAGCGCAAGTCCATCTACGCCGGTGCCGCGAGCTCCATCGCCGACCTGTCCGTTGCCGTCGCCACCAAGATCGTGGGCGAGTCGCTTACGGACGAGGCCGAGCAGAAGAAGCTCATCGAGCGCTACATCCAGGAAGCAGGTAGCCTGAATGCCGACTAGCCGCTATCAGGACAAGGTGCTCGAGACCTACGCGCGCTCCCTTCTGGAAGCCGCTAAGGCCGAGAACCATGTGTTCGAGGACCTCGAGATGATCGAGCGCCTGGCTTCTGCCAGCCCCGAGATCATCGCCGTGCTCGACACCATGTCCAAGCGCGACCAGCTCGACCTTCTTCCCAAGGTGGCAGCTGCCTTTAAGTATGTTGCCGAGGAAGACGAGGATGTAGTGGGCGTGACCGTCACCACGGCGATCCCGCTCGACGACGAGCTGCGTCAAACCATCACTAAGAAATGCGAGCAGGACTTCGGTCGCAAGGTATTCCTTATCGAGCAGGTCGACCCGTCTATCGTGGGCGGCCTGGTGCTCGAGGCCCGCGGCGAGCGTCGTGACATTTCCGTCAAGACGCAGCTGCGCGTCGCGCAGGAGACCCTCGCAAACTCTGCTAATTCGTACGGAGGTGAAGCCTAATGTCCGAAACCCTCAATGCCCAGGATATCGCCATGAAACTGCAGGAGCAGCTCACGAGCCTCTCCGCGACGGTCGATACGCATGAGGTTTCAACGGTCGACGAGGTAGGCGACGGCATCGCGCGCGTCTCCGGCCTCAAGAGCGCCATGGCGGGCGAGCTTCTGGAGTTCAAGAGCTCCGATACCGGTGAGACCGTCTTCGGCCTTGCCCAGAACCTTGACCGTGACGAGGTCGGCGCCGTTCTGTTTGGTGCCGTCGACTCCATCAAGGAAGGCGACGAGTGCCGCACCACTGGCCGCATTATGGATATCCCCGTGAGCCGTGCCATGCTCGGCCGCGTCGTCAATCCGCTCGGCCAGCCTATCGACGGTTTGGGTGACATTGTCGCCACGCACCGTCGTCCTATCGAGTTTAAGGCCCCCGGCGTCATCGACCGTACCCCGGTGTGCGAGCCGGTTCAGACCGGTCTGTTGGCCATCGACTCCATGGTGCCTATCGGCCGTGGTCAGCGTGAGCTCATCATCGGCGACCGTAAGACCGGTAAGACCGCCATCGCCATCGACGCTATCCTCAACCAGCGCGGCAAGGGCATGGTCTGCATCTATGTCGCCATCGGCCAGAAGGCCTCCACGGTTGCCAACATCCGCGAGACCCTCGCTCAGCACGGTGCGCTCGAATACACCATCATCGTTTCGGCAACCGCTGCCGATTCCGCCCCTATGCAGTACATCGCGCCTATGGCCGGTGCCGCTATCGGCGAGTTCTTCATGTACAACGGCGAGGACGGCAAGCCCGCCAGCGAGACCAATCCCGGCGGCCACGTGCTCGTCATCTACGACGACCTGTCCAAGCAGGCTGTGGCATACCGTCAGATGTCGTTGACGCTGCATCGTCCGCCCGGACGCGAGGCCTATCCTGGCGACATCTTCTACCTGCACTCTCGTCTGCTCGAGCGTGCCGTCAAGATGTCCAAGAAGAACGGTTACGGCTCCATGACGGCCCTGCCGATCATCGAGACCCAGGACGGCGACGTCTCGGCCTACATTCCGACCAACGTCATTTCCATTACCGATGGTCAGATCTACCTGCAGTCCGAGCTCTTCTTCCAGGGCCAGCGCCCGGCAGTCGACGTGGGCATCTCCGTGTCCCGCGTCGGTGGTGACGCACAGACCAAGGCTATGAAGCAGGTCGCCGGCAACCTCCGTCTGGACCTTGCTTCGTACCAGGAGCTCGCCGGCTTTACGCAGTTCGGCTCCGACCTCGACGAGGCCACGCAAAAGCAGCTTACCCACGGCGCTCGCATGACCGAGCTCCTTAAGCAGCCGCGCTACAAGCCGTTCGAGGTTTCCGAGCAGATCGTTACGCTGTTCGCTGGCAACGAGGGCTTCCTGGATGACCTGGAGATCGCCGACGTGCTGCCTTTCCGTGCCGAGCTCATCGAGTACATGGACAATGGCTTTGGCTCGCTGCTCGACAAGGTTCGCGCCAAGAAGATCGATGATGACACCAAGGCTGAGCTCTTGCGCGTCATCGGCGACTTCAAGCAGCAGTTCATGGCCAAGCACCATTCGGATGTTTCTGGATCAGAGGAGAACTAAGCCCCATGGCCAACCTTCGCGACATTAAGAAGCGAATCTCCTCGGTTACCACGACCAAGCAGATCACGCGCACGATGGAGATGGTCTCTACGGCCAAGATCCGTCGTGCTCTCGATCGCTCCAAGCAGGCCGAGCCCTATAAGGAGGCGCTGACCGACGTCATGTTGACGGTCGCCGGCGACGCCTCCTGTTCGGGCACCGATCCCATGCTGCAGAAGCATGAGAGCGTCAAGCATGGCCTGATTGTCGTTATTGCCTCGGACCGCGGCCTTGCCGGCGGTTTCAATACGACGGTGGAGCGCACGGCCGAAAAGCTCGCCGCTTCTTGGGCGAACGACGGCATCGAGTGCGAGATCATCGCGTGCGGGCGTAAGCCGGCCACGTATTTCCGTGACCGCGCAAACGTCGTCATGCACTTTGAGGGCAACTCCTCTGAGCCCGATTTCAATCAGGCCCGCATGATCTCCTCTCATATCTGCGATGCGTATCGTGCCGGTGAGCTTGACCGTGTCGAGCTTGTCTACCACCACGCCAAGAACCGCGTGGATCAGGAGCTTCGCGTCGAGCATCTGTTGCCGCTCGACCCCGAGATGATCGCTATGGCCCACGGTCCGCGTAAGAACGAGACCGACGCCCCTAAGCGCATCTCGTCCACGTTCGAGTTCGTGCCCTCTCCCGAGCATGTTCTCGGCAAGCTTGTGCCGTCTTATATCCTGACGGTCATCTACCAGGCCCTGATCGATTCGGCGGCCGCCGAGCAGGGTGCACGCCGCAAGGCCATGCACTCCGCGACGGAAAACGCCACCGCGATCATCTCGACCCTTACCCGCACGTATAGTCGCGTGCGTCAGGCTTCGATCACGACCGAGATTAACGAGATCGTCGGCGGAGCCTCAGCATTGGAGGAACAGTAATGGCTAATAACACCGTAAAGCTTGCGGTCGAGGAAGCCACCAAGAAGACGACTGCCGGTGATGGTCGCATCGTGCGTATCATCGGCCCTGTCGTCGACGTCAAGTTTGACGGTGCGGTGCCCCCGATCTACAACGCGCTCACGGTCGAGGCCGAGACCCCGATCGGTCATCTGAGCACGATCCTCGAGGTCGAGAGCCAGCTTCCGGGCGGCGTCGTCCGCACGGTCGCCATGTCCTCGACCGACGGCCTGCAGCGCGGCCTCATCGCCACCGATACCGGTGAGCCCATGAAGATGCCCGTTGGCCCCAAGACGCTCGGCCGTATTTGGAACGTTATGGGCAAGCCCGTCGACGGCAAGCCCATGCCCGAGGTGGAGGAGTTCTACCCCATCCACCATGCAGCGCCCCGTTTCGACGAGCTCACCACCAAGACCGAGATCTTCGAGACCGGCATCAAGGCCGTCGACCTGCTCGAGCCCTACATCCGTGGCGGCAAGACGGGTCTGTTCGGCGGCGCCGGCGTCGGCAAGACCGTTCTGATTCAGGAGCTCATCAACAACCTCGCCCAGGAGCACGGCGGCACCTCGGTGTTCACCGGTGTCGGCGAGCGCACCCGTGAGGGTACCGACCTTTATCTCGAGATGAGCGAGTCTGGCGTTATCGACAAGACCTGCTTGGTCTATGGTCAGATGAACGAGCCGCCCGGAGCGCGCCTGCGCATCGGTCTGGCCGGCCTTACCACCGCTGAGTACTTCCGCGATCGCGGCCAGGACGTTCTGCTGTTCATCGACAACATTTTCCGCTTCTCCCAGGCAGGTTCCGAGGTTTCCGCACTGCTGGGCCGTATGCCGTCCGCCGTTGGTTACCAGCCCACGCTGGCAACCGAGATGGGCGACCTCCAGGAGCGCATTACCTCGACCAAGACGGGCTCCATTACCTCCGTCCAGGCTGTCTACGTCCCCGCAGACGATCTGACCGACCCGGCGCCTGCCACGACGTTTACGCACCTCGACGCCACCACGGTTCTTTCGCGTAGCATTTCGTCGCTCGGCCTGTTCCCGGCTATCGACCCGCTCGCATCTTCCTCCGACGCTCTCGATCCCTCGATCGTCGGCGAGGAGCACTACCGTGTCGCCGTCAAGGTCCAGGAGCTCCTGCAGGAGTACTCCGACCTTCAAGACATCATCGCCATTCTGGGTATGGACGAGCTGTCCGAGGAGCAGCGTCTTACGGTCAACCGTGCCCGCAAGATTCAGCAGTTCCTCTCGCAGTCCTTCCACGTCGCCGAGAAGTTCACCGGCAACCCCGGCGTCTACGTCCGCGTCGAGGATACCGTCCGCTCTTTCGCCGAGATTGTCGACGGCAAGGCCGATGACCTGCCCGAGCAGGCTTTCCGCTATGCTTCCACGATTGAGGACGTGCGCGAGCGCGCCCGCAAGATGGGGGAGAAGTAGGTTATGCGTATCCGCATCGTGTGCCCCGTGAGCTGCGCCTATGAGGGTGACGCTGCGTTTGTGTCGATTCCGTCTACGGATGGCGAGTTTGGCGTTCTGCCTGCTCACTCCAGCGAGATCTGCACGATCGACCGCGGTTACGTTCGCGTTTCCGATAAGGCCATGGGCACTGTCGACCACACGTTTGCCGTGGCCGGCGGCTATACCCAGGTTGCGGACGATGTCGTGACCGTTCTCGCCGAGCGCGCTTGCGATTTGGCGACTGTCGATGCCGACAAGGTTAAAGCTGATATTCAAGGTTTTGAAGAGAGGCTGGGTAATTTGTCGGAGGATGATGCACGCCGCGCCTACCTCTATAATGAAATCGCATGGTGTAAGCTCAAGCTTGCCCAATAGTCAAACGATTTAGCGTTCGACCATTTGCGAACACATCATGCCCGGGATGGCCCAGCCACCCCGGGCATGCTTTTTGAAAGGGTAGACCTTGGATATTATCCGCGTTGAGGGTGGCCACGCCATCGGAGGCTCCGTGCCCGTCTCGGGTGCCAAGAACTCCGCGCTCAAACTCATGGCGGCAACGCTTCTGGCGCCGGGCAAGACGACGCTGCAGAACGTGCCCGATATTTCCGATGTCCACGTGATGGGCAAGGTGCTCAAGGGCATGGGCGCCACGATTGAAGTTCTCGATGAGCACACGCTCGAAATCGATACCTCTCAGGTTGATTCCTGGGAGGCTCCCTACGAGCTTGTCGCCAAGATGCGCGCCTCTACGGCCGTGATGGGCCCCCTGCTGGGTCGTTTCCATCGCGCCAAGATCGCCATGCCGGGCGGCTGCAACCTAGGCGCTCGCAAGATCGATATGCATATCTTGGGTCTCGAGGCTCTGGGCGTCGAGTTCGACACCGCCCACGGCTACATCAACGCTAATGCGCCCCAAGGTCTGCGCGGTACCACCGTCACGCTCGAGTTTGCCAGTGTCGGTGCGACCGAGAACCTCATTATGGCATCCGTGCGCGCGCAGGGTACCACGGTTATCGACAACGCGGCCCGCGAGCCCGAGATCGTCGACCTCGCCAACATGCTCAACGAGATGGGTGCCAAGATCATCGGCGCGGGCACGCCCGTCGTGACCATCGAGGGCGTGGAGGAGCTGCATCCCGTTACCCATTGCGTGGTGGGAGACCGTATCGAGGCCGGCACCTTTATCGTCGCCGGCGCCCTCATGGCCGATGAACGCGGCGTCGATGTTACGGGCTTCTGCCCCATCCACCTGGGCATGGTGCTCAAAAAGATGGAACTTATGGGCATCGAGTGCGAGCGTATCGAGAACGGTGTCCACGTCAATCGCGCCGAGCGCATCAAGCCGGTCGATATCCAGACGCTTCCGTTCCCGGGTTTCCCGACCGACATGCAGGCGCAGATCATGGTGCTTTCGGCCCTCGCCGACGGAAGCTCCGTAATTACCGAGAACATCTTCGAGAACCGCTTCATGTTCGCCTCCGAGCTCGTGCGTATGGGTGCCGATATTCGTATCGAGAGCCATCACGCCATGATTCACGGCGTCAAGGGCTTCTCGGGCGCACAGGTCACCTCACCCGACCTGCGTGGCGGCGCGGCTCTTGTGGTTGCCGGTCTTATCGCCGATGGCGTTACCGAGGTCTCGGCCATCCATCACATCAAACGTGGCTACGAGCGGTTTGTCGAAAAGCTGCAGGCGCTTGGCGCGCATGTCGAACATGCCACCGTTCCCGATCCCGTCATCTACTAATGCAGGTTGCCTATGTTTAACAAGAAGCCCCTAGCGGATAACACCCGAAGACCCTCGACTGGTGCGCAGGCCAAGATCTACAGTCGCGACAATGTCGCACGCTATTCCGAGCGCGCCCGGCAGCGCCGTCGCGGCCGCACGGTTCGCCGTGTCGCGCTCATCGCCGTGCTCGGTGTGTTGCTGAGCGCCACGACCGCTGCAGGTCTGTGGTTTGCCACTATCATGGGCAAGCTTGGTGACTCCAATGTCATTACCAACAACCTGCGCCAGATTCTGGTCGATACCGATGAGGCAAAAGATCCGTTCTACGTGTTGCTTCTTGGTACCGACGGTCGTCCGGGCGAGGATACGTATCGTGCCGACTCGATTATCCTGGCACGCATCGACCCCACGCAAAAGCAGGCGACGCTCATTTCCGTTCCGCGCGACACCAAGGTCGTGTACAAGGGCGAGACCATGAAGATCAACGCCTGCCACACCGTTGGCGGCGCCGAGGCCATGGTCCAGGCGGTCAACGAGCTGTGCGGCGTGCAGATTTCTCACTATGCCGAGGTCAGTTTTGACGGCATGCAGTCGCTTATTGATTCGGTTGGCGGTATCGACATCAACGCGACCGACGACGTCGACGATCCCGAGCACCTGGATATTAAGATTACCGCTGGTCAGCAGCATATGGACGGCGCTACCGCCCTTACCTATGCCCGCTGCCGCTACACCTATGCCGACGGCGATTACACGCGCATGCGCCATCAGCGTCAGGTGCTTGGCGCCCTTGCCAACCAGATTCTCAATAACTTCGATGCCACGAAGATCTTTGGCCTGGTTAATTCGCTGTCCGATATGCTCGTAACCGATATGAGCGTTCAGGATATCGTCTCCACGGTCAATGCCATGCGCGGCATGGATGTCGAGGGCATCTACTCGGCCAACCTGCCTTCGTATGCTGACGACAGCACTATGATCGATGGCGTGAGCTATGTCTTTGCCTACGAAGACGAGCTTAAGGAAATGATGGCCCGCGTCGACGCCGGTGAGGATCCCAAGGGTCCCAACACCATGGGCCTTTCAGACGGCTCCAGCTCCACGATCGGTGACCTCAACAACAATACGTCCGAGGACTACGCATATGGCACCGTGACCTCGTCGGGTGGCTCGGACGATTCCGACGATTCGAGCGACGGCTCCGATTACTACGAAGAGCCCACCGGTGACGGCAACGGCTACGAAGCCAACTATTAGAGTTACGCGGGCTTACCAGCCCGCGTAACGGCTCGACGCTGCGCGCCGCCCAGAGCGACAATTTGTCATTCAAAAGGCAGGGCATGACCAGAAGGTCAATGCCCTGCCTTTTTCATGCCAACTTGTTCGCTCTGGGCAGCGCTCGCTGACGTTGGCTCAACCTGCGATGCCGACTACTTTTCTTACCTAGATTATGCGAGTTCCTTATGCAAAGCGGGCGACGAGCTCCTGCAGGACGTCGGTCATCTTGACGAGCGAGCTGACCGGGACAAACTCGTTGACGCCGTGGTAACAGTAGCCGCCTGTCGAGAGGTTGGGGCAGGGCAGGCCGCGGAACGACAGCTGTGCACCGTCGGTGCCGCCGCGAATCGGCAGCACTTTGGGCTCAACGCCGCAGGCAAGGTAGGCTTCCTTGGCAACATCAATAAGCTCCGGGTAGTCGCGAACGATCTCGGCCATGTTGCGGTACTGGTGCTTAATCTCGACCGTTACGCGCTCCTCGCCCAGTCGCTGGTTGAGCAGTGCGGCGGCGGCATTCATCAGCTCGAGTTTCTGCTGGAACTTGGCGGCATCGTGATCACGGACGATATAGCGCGCCGTGGCATGGTCGACCGTTGCCGAGACGCCCTCAAGGTGATAGAAGCCCTCGTAGCCCTCGGTGTATTCCGGGCGCTGCTCGTAGGGGAGCAGGGCGTTGAAGTCGCAGAACAGGTTGCCCGCGTTGACCATGCGCCCCTTGGCGTCGCCGGGGTGAATGGACTGGCCCTCAAAGCGAACGGTTGCCTCGGCGGCGTTGAAGCACTCCCACTCAAGCTCGCCAACCGGACCGCCGTCGACCGTGTAAGCGTACTTGCAGCCGAAGGCCTCGATATCCAACAGCTCAGCACCGTGACCGATTTCCTCGTCCGGGCAGAAGCAAATACCGAGCGCGGGATGGGGCAGGGAGGGATCCTGCGCGATGCGAGCGACGAGTGCCATGATTTCGGCGACACCCGCCTTGTCGTCGGCGCCCAGCAGTGTGGTGCCGTCACTGCAGACAAGGTCCTCACCCATCAGGTTGTTGAGGGCAGGAAGTTTGGCGGTGCTCATGGACACGGGCTTGCCGTCGACGATGCCGCAAACCAGATCGCCGCCCTCGTAGTGCACGATGTGAGGCGCTACGCCGGCGCCCGGCGCGACCTCGGTGGTATCGAGGTGCGCGATCAGGCCCAGGGCGGGCTTATTCTCGGAACCGGCGCTAGCGGGAATGTGCGCGCAGACATAGGCGTTTTCGGTTACATGGGCATCGGTTGCACCCAGCTCGCGCAGTTCTTCGGCAAGCACGTTGGCAAGGTCGAACTGTACGGTGCTCGACGGCACCTGGTCGCAGCTGGCATCCTCGGACTGCGTGTTGATCTGGACATAGCGCAAAAAACGCTCGAGGACGTCGGGGTCCGTGGTGGTGTTTTCCATAAAGATCGCTCCAATCTTGGTCGTCGTGTGCAACAAGAACTGTAGCACGGTATGCCACGGCATACCGCGACGCTTGGATGGGGTAGAATCACCCATTGAGTGCAGAAGGGACGGATGTTCATGGATACGACAAATAGCTCGCGCGAGCTACACCTAACGGTGGCGAACGAAGACTACTTGGAGTGCATGGTTCGCATCGAAAGCGAAGATGGGGAGACCGGCGGCGTGCGGTCGGTCGATATCGCACAGCGCCTTGGCGTCTCGAAGGCATCGGTCAACAAGGCGGTTTCGGCTCTCAAGTCATCTGAACTTGTCGAACAGTCTCACTACGGCAAAGTTATCCTGACTGACCGTGGGCGCGAGGTCGGCTCGGCTATCTGGTATCGCCATCGTCTGGTCCGCACGTTTTTGGTTCAGGAGCTCGGTGTCGAATTTGAGCGAGCCGATTCCGAGGCCTGCATGATGGAGCATGCTCTATCCGAGGACACGATGAACCGCTGGCTCGCCTATCTCGAAAAGCAGGGAATCAGCGTCGAGGAATAGCGGGATATATATGGATACGAGTTATTACAACCGCTTTGGTGCCGAGGAACTTACGCGCCGCTTGTCGAGCGAGACCTTGTTGGCGCAGGGCCCCATGGGCAGTGTTCTGTTGAGTGAGTACGATGCCGCCGACATTCCACCGGCGTTTTGGAATCTGGCAGAGCCGCAGACCGTTTCTCGTATCCATCGCTTGTATGTCGCCGCCGGCGCGCAGGTGCTCATTACCAACACCTTTCAGGCATCAAGCTATGCCCTCAAGCACGACCAGATTGCGCCGTCCGTGGCGGAGGTCAATCGCGGGGCCGTCGACGATGCTCGCCAGGCGCACCCACAGCTGCTGCTGGGCTCGATGGGCCCGATTTGTATTGAGTGGTTTGCCGAGGACTCTGCCGAGTATCGTGAAATCCGAGGCATTGCGCGCGAACAAGCGCACGCCTTGCTCAATGCTGGTGTTGACGGTCTGCTGATCGAGACGGTGACGTCTATCCGTAATTTGCAGCCCATGCTTGCCGGCGCCCGAGATGCCGCCGACGGTATGCCTGTCCTGGTGAGTTTTGTCGTTGACGATAAAGGCGACCTGTTGGGCGATGGCCTCAACATCGAGGCAGCCGTTTTGTACGCCGAAAAACACGGCGCAAACTCGGTTGGTGTTAATTGCTGTTCGCTTGCGGCCGCGAACGCGGCGGTGCCCAGGATGGTTGCATCGGCGACTACTCCCGTCACGGCGCGTCCCAACGTGGGCGATCCGGTCCAGACTCAGGATGGCCCCGTATGGCACGAGAACCCCGAAGCTTTCGCGCGCGCATGCATCGAATGGAGACATGCCGGCGCCGCAATGGTGGGCAGTTGTTGTGGAACCACGGCAATCACTACGGCAGCGATGGCCGAGGCGCTCGATATATAAAGGGTAAAACCGCTCCATACGGGGCGGTTTTTTTATTGCTTGCATGTCCTCGGCAGCATTTGCCCAAATGGTGAATGCTGGTGCCGGCAGGTTGTCGAGTGCGTGTTGCGGGTATACCTCACGCGTACCATGATCCAAACACTGTGAGGTGTCTGCGCGTGTGCGCGATAATTCATTTTGGAACTGACGGTTGGCGCGCTCGCGTCGATGAGGACTTCACTGCCGATAACGTTGCCCGTATCGCCGACGCCGTCGGCGAGTTGTGGCAAAAGACCAATCCGGGCAAAACGGTATATATAGGGTTCGACAACCGGCCTCTGGCGCGCGAGTTCGCTGAGCTTGCGGCGGGTGTGCTAGCAGCGCACGGGCTAGACGCCGTGCTCGCTTCGCGACCTGTCCCGACCCCTGCCCTTACGTGGGCGGCGGCTTATGACGGTGAGGCGTGCGGCGCGCTCATGGTGACGGGGTCCCATCATCCGCAGGGTTATCTGTGCCTCAAGATTCGCATGGGTGACGGCTCGACCGCCAACCAGGATGTCATCGAAGAGCTCGAAGAGACCATGGCTCCCGAGCCAATGGGGATCGAGGGGCAATATCGCACCGCGGATATCATTCCTGACTATATGCAGGCGGTGGCATCGTTTGTCGATGCCGAAGCCATCCGCGCCGCGCACCTGCGCGTGGTTGTCGATCCGATGGGCGGCGCAGCCCAGGGCTATCTGGCCGACTTGCTACGCGAGCTTGGCGTTGAGGTGCACGAGATTCACGCCGGGCAGGCGTCTGACCAAGAAGATATCTGCCCCGACCCCGTTGAGCCTTGGGTGGACGCTTGCGAGCGCACGGTTATCGAGGACGGAGCTTGCGCTGGCCTGGTGACCGACGGCGACGCCGACCGCATCGGCGCGGTTGACGAGCGCGGCAGATATATACATCCGCATCAGATCATGGCGCTCGTTTTGGGCGACTTGGTTCAATTTCGTAATTTGGAGGGGCGCGTCGTCGTCAATCTTTCGTGCTCGACGCTCGTGCGTCGCATTGCCGAGGCGCTTGGCTGCCGCGTGACCGTCAAACCAGTCGGTTTCAAATATATAGCGGCGGAGATGAAGAAGGGCGGCGTCCTCATAGGAGGCGAAGAAGCCGGTGGTATCGGCATCGCCGCGCATATGCCCGAGCGCGATGGAATCCTCGCCTGTCTGATTCTGTGTGAGCTTATGGCAAAGACGGACGCGCCTTTGGGCGTTCTGGTCGACCAACTCGAGGACAGTTTTGGTAAGACGAGTTACGGTCGACGCGATTTACGCCTTGAGGCCGAAGATGCCGAAACGTTGCGAACCCTGCTGCCGGGCGTAAACCCCAAGTCGATTTGTGGCAAGGTGCCGCAAAACGTTAGTCATATGGATGGCTTGCGTTTGGCATTCGAGGATGACACGTGGCTGCTGGTCCGTCCTAGCGGGACCGAACCAGTGGTGCGCGTCTACGCCGAGGGGTTCTCGGTGGAAGAACGTGATGAGTTGCTCGATGCTGGCTGTGCTTTAGCTAGGGGGACGTATCCGCTCTAACCATGAGACTGCCTTATATAAAGAGATGCTCGGCGAGCGGTAGGTAACGGCTGGCAAACGTTAGTCGGATTCCAAGATGTGTAGGAAATGTGTACGCCCAGATTCCCGCCCCCGGGACCCCTCCGGTCTGGCAATATATCTCCTTGCCGCGCGGC
>CAUEUQ010000035.1:0-19667 GCA_959021215.1 uncultured Collinsella sp.
ATTTAAGTCTGTCCCCAATGACTGCGGAAACCCGGCACCTGGGGACGTTCCTTTTCTGCCGGCAGCTTGGAACAGTCCTTAAAGCCCGCATCAATCAACTGCGGAAAGCGCATCCCAGAATGAGCGTCCAACATGGGACATGGTTTCCCTTGAGGGCCTCAACCGGAAAATGCATCCCGGAATGTTGCCGGAAAGTGGAACGTAGTTTCCCAAACAGGCCGTGCGCGGAAAGTGCATCTCGCTATCGAACTTCAAAGCGGGATGCATTTTCCGTGCCAGCAGTTCCGGGCAGCCAGAGACCACTCATTTAAGTCTGTCCCCAACGACTAGTAGTAGGCCCACATGGCTTCGACTTCGTTGAGGACCTCTACGACGCCCCAGCGGCGGGCGCTGCGGCTGGCCGAGTTGGGGTCGTAGACGCCAATCTGATTGGCATCGTCGATGCCGTAGAGCACGATGTAGTGGCCTACGTTGGTAAACGTACCAGGGCGCACTGCGGCGATGACGGGCGCACCCGAGCGAAGTGCTTGGGTAATCGATTCGCGATCGTTATAGAGCTGCGTTCCGTTGAGCCCCAGCTGCCACGCACCGCCTGTCATAAACGACCACTCGGTGGCACCGGTGGGGGCGTAGTTGCCGGCTTCGGCCAGTGCGCATATATCGACCGGCGTCTTATCGGTGTGGCCGGTCTTAAAGATATAGACCATGGTGAGGCAAGTGGGACCGCAAGCGTTTTCGCGAATAGTGCCGCCGGCATAGGGCAGCTCCGACCATGCGGGGTCAATTTGGTAGATGTGGGGCATGGCGCCGGCCTGCCATTGCGAGCGTGGGGTCGAGAACGCAAAGGAGTAACCGGGCGCGACGGGAGCTTTAAGCAGCTTGTCCTCGGCAGTGGGCTCAAGACCGGCTGATCCGTGGGAGATACAGGATCCCAAAAACACAAAGACGAGGCAGGCGGCGATGGAGCAAAGCGTAAGGCGTAGGCGGCGGGCCGGAAGCGCGTGGCTTGTGGCGTGCGACGCAGGGTGAGGGGCGGAATTGCCGCGATCGCGTTGAGGTCGCGAAAAGGAGCGCTTGACGTAGTAGTCGGTCTTACGGCGATCGTAGCGACGTGGCTGCGATGTGTCGGTCTGGCGTTGGCGTGTGCTCGTACTCACGCGGTCTGACTGCTGCACGGTACGGCTTTGTTGCCGCGAAGAAGCCCCGGGCTGCTCTTGGGGGCGCTGCGGGTTGTCGTTGTCGGAGGTGCTTCTGGGCGTTGGCGTGGTGCGACCGGCAAGGCGCACGCTTTGTGGCCGTTGGTCGCCGTCATTGTATCCGTATGCCATTCGAATCACCTTGCCTCATGTGTAACTTGTCTATCCTACATAAAAAGATGCACGACACATGGGCATGTGCGCCAAAAGCCTGACAAATGGTATGAACGTTGCCGCGCCGCGCGCCAAGCGCCACGGCAACAGGTATTCAAAAGCAGACAAGATGAAAGCGTCCAAGACGAATGACGTCTCCCGCCGTTCGTCCCAAAAACGGTGCCGCTCGTTTTGCAGTTCTGCCTTCGGTCGAGCTGCGAGCGGCGCTGCTGCGCCAAGGCCGTATCTTAAAGCCATGGAATAAAAGCGCGCGGCAAAACGGACCGCGCAAGGGGTGACGCCAAGGGCGTCAAACAGGAAAGGAGGGGAACAATGGCGGACAAGAACGCAGAAGTTGCAGTCGAGGATAACGGCGGCATGAAGAAAACGCTTTCGCTCTGGAACTTCTTCACCATCGGTTTCGGTGCCATCATCGGTACCGGTTGGGTTCTGCAGGTCGGCGACTGGATGGTCGTGGGCGGCGGTCCCGTTCCCGCTATGATCGCATTCCTCTTGGGTGCAATCTTCCTCGTGCCCGTCGGAGCTGTTTTCGGTGAGCTCACGGCTGCTATCCCCATCTCGGGCGGCATCGTCGAGTATGTCGATCGTAGCTTTGGCCGTACGATGAGCTACATCACCGGATGGCTTTTGGCTCTGGGCAACGGTATCCTGTGCCCGTGGGAGGCCATCGCCATTTCGACCCTCGTGTCCGAGATGTTCGGCAGCCTGCCCGGTCTTGAGTGGCTGCGCGCCGTCAAGCTCTACACCATCCTGGGCGCCGACGTTTACCTGTTCCCGACGCTGATCGCGCTCGGCTTTGCGGCCTACGTCATCTTCCTCAACTTCCGCGGCGCAAGCTCGGCCGCCAAGCTCCAGGCCTTCCTGACCAAGGCTCTGCTCTGCGGCATGCTGCTCGCCATGGGCGTCTCGCTGTTCACCGGCTCGCCGGACAATGCCATGCCCGTGTTCTCCCAGGTCGCCGGCGCTGGTGGCGGTAAGGCCGCCACCGAGGGCACCAGCCTGTTTGCCGGCATCGTGTCGGTCCTGGTTCTGACCCCGTTCTTCTACGCCGGCTTCGACACTATTCCTCAGCAGGCTGAGGAAGCAGCCGAGGGCCTCAACTGGAACAAGTTCGGCAAGATCATCTCCCTGGCACTGCTGGCCGCCGGCGGCTTCTACATGGTCTGTATCTACTCGTTCGGCACCATCCTCGACTGGCATGAGTTCGTTAAGAGCCCGGTTCCCGCGCTTGCCTGCCTCAAGGGCATCAACATGCTCCTGTACCTGGCCATGCTTGTCATCGCCACGCTTGGACCCATGGGTCCGATGAACTCCTTCTACGGCGCCACGAGCCGCATCATGCTCGCCATGGGCCGCAAGGGGCAACTGCCCGAGAAGTTCGCCGAAGTCGATCCCAGCTCCGGCGCTCCCAAGCTCGCCTGCGTCGTTCTGGGCGTCATCACCGTCGTCGGTCCGTTCCTGGGCAAGAACATGCTCATCCCTCTGACCAACGTGTCGGCTCTCGCCTTCATCTTCTCCTGCGGCATGGTCGCCCTCGCATGCCTGCGTATGCGCTTCACCGAGCCCGACCTGCCTCGTCCCTACGAGGTGCCCGGCGGCAAGTTTGGCATCGGCCTCGCTATCGCTGCCTGCGCCATCATCATCGGCCTGCTTGTGATTCCGTTCTCTCCCGCCTCCCTCAACATGGTGGAGTGGAGCATCGTGATCGGCTGGCTGGTCGTCGGCCTGGCTCTCATGGCCTTCACCAATTCCCGCAAAAAGTAACGCCGAGCCGGGGCGGATCAGGTGCGCGGGCCCCTCTTTTCCGCGCACCGAACCCGGCGCCACTTGGGTAGCTTTGTGAGGCCTTAACCCAACACGGCCTCGCCCACTATATGGATCCATAAGGAGGAACCATGTCCACTAAGTATGCAATCGTTGGCGGCAAGCTCATCGACGGTACCGGTGCCGAGCCGGTCGAGAACTCCCTCGTTCTCGTCGACGACAACGGCAAGATCGAGTACGCCGGCGCCATGCAGGACCTTCCCGAGGGCGTTGAGGTCATCGACGCCGCCGGCAAGACCGTCCTTCCCGGCCTGATCGACACCCACCTGCACTTCTCGGGCAACTTGACCGACGATGACACCGACTGGGTCATGCAGCCGCTCCTCGAGAAGCAGGCCGTCGCCGTCAAGCAGGCCTACGACTGCCTCACCCACGGCCTCACCACCGTCTGCGAGATCGGCCGCTTTGGTATCCAGATCCGTGACTGCATCGACAAGGGCGTCTTCAAGGGCCCGCGCGTTCTGGCCACCGGCCTTGGCTTCTGCCGCGTTGCCGGCCACGGCGACTCCCACCACTGCAGCCAGGAGCTCAACAAGGAATCGCACCCCTGGGGCGACCAGGTCGACGGTCCTTGGGATCTGCGCAAGGCCGTCCGTCGTCGCCTGCGCGAGAACCCCGATGCCATCAAGATCTGGGCTACCGGTGGCGGCATCTGGCGCTGGGACTCCGGTCGCGACCAGCACTACTGCTCCGAGGAGATTCAGGCCGTGGTCGAAGAGGCCAAGATGGTCGGCATCCCCGTGTGGAGCCACTGCTACAACAACCACGCCGCTGCCTACGATTCCGTTCGCTTTGGCTGCGAGCAGCTGATTCACGGCTTCGATATCGATGAGCGCACCATGGACCTCATGGCCGAGCAGGGCACCTTCTTCACTCCGACGATCGCCTTCCTGCCCACCTGGTACGCCACCTATCCGCCCGTCTATGTCCCCGAGCTGCACGACAAGTACGAGGGCACCCTGGTCGAGAAGGAACTGCAGCGCAACTACGACTGCCTGCGCGAGGCCAAGAAACGCGGCGTCGTCATGACGATCGGCTCCGACTCCTTCTCCTTCGTCACCCCGTATGGCACCTGCTCCATCGAGGAGATGTACGAGTTCGTCGACAAGATCGGCTTCACCCCGGTCGAGACCATCACCTGCGCCACCCTCAACGGTGCCAAGATGTGCCACATCGAGGACGAGACCGGTTCCATCGAGGCCGGCAAGTGCGCCGACCTGCTGGTCGTCAACGGTGACGTCGCCGCCGACATCCACGTGCTCAACACCGACAACATGGACGTCATCATGAAGGACGGCTGGATCGTCGAGGCTGGCACCTTTGGCGAGGCCAACAAATACAGCGCCTAAACTACCGTTCATCGACGACTGGATGTAAAACACAGTTTTTGATTGCATAATGCAATGGAGAGGGTCGCTTGCGGCCCTCTTTATTGCTATGGGGTGCGTCAGTAAGAAGGAGATGACGGTGGATCTCAATAGGCTGATTCTGGGCAAGAGCTACAACTCTACCAAGGTCTTTCGTACCGCTCAGCATGTGGTTCAAGCCATCTTGCTCGGTATTGTCGTTCCGCTGCTTATTCTGCTGCTCATCTGGGATCTAACCGATAATCCCAATCCCGTTCCGGCCGTTGTCGTCATTGCCGGCTTGGTCATGCTGTGCTTCTTCTTCTCGTACGTCTTTGTCGTTCCCGACGACCTCACATCGAGCGCAACCGACCGCACGCTCGCCATCGCATCAAAAATATTCGCCTACACGTCGCGCGGCCTTACGCCCGAAGCTGCCCTGGGTGCCTCTAAGATCATCCTGTCCGAAACTATCGCCTCTGCCATCTGTTTTACCGACGGCAAACAGGTGCTGGCGAGCTGGGGCGAGGACTCGGCAAAGTGCCCTGCCGGAACCCCGGTAGTGCTCAAGACCACGCTCAACGTGATTGAGACGGGCGAGCAGAGCGTTTTTTCGCGTGACGCCTCCAGTGAGACGGGCGGTTATTTTCCCCGCCTGCGCGCCGGTATTGTCGCACCGCTTACCGTGCGCGGGCATTGCGTGGGCACGCTCGAGCTGTATTATCCCCGTCTGAGCAGCATCGATATGCGCCAGACGGCGCTTGCCTCGGGCTTTGCCGACCTCATTTCCACGCAGCTTGCGAGCTTTGAGCTCGAGCGCCAGGACGAGCTTACGGCCCGCGTGGAGCTGCGTGCCCTGCAGTCGCAGGTCGACCCGCATTTTCTGTTCAATACCATTAGCACGATCGTGTCGCTCGTTCGAACCGAGCCCGACAAGGCGCGATCGCTGCTGATCGACTTCTCCAACTATTATCGTCAGACGCTTTCTGACTCCGATACGCTCACCACGCTCGAACACGAGGTGGAACAGGGCACTCGTTATATCAATCTTATGCAGGCCCGGTATGGCGACGGCCGTCTGCGCGTCTCGGTCGATATCGACTTTGAGGTGCGCGATTGCATGGTGCCGCCGTTTATCTTGCAGCCGTTGCTCGAAAACTGCATCAAGCACGCGCAGCGCGAGACCGAGCCGCTTTCTATTCACGTTAGGGCTTTCGAGACCGATGACGGTTTGGAGATCATCGTCGAGGACGATGGCATCGGTATGAGCGAAGAGGTCTGCGCGCATCTGTTTGAGCAACATCGCCGAGAGGAGCCCGAGAGCATTACCGCCGACGGCTCCGTCAAGCGAGGTTGCGGCCTGGCGCTCTTCAACGTGCTTCAGCGCATCCATTTCTTTTACGGAGAAGATTCCGGCATGCGCGTGAAGTCCCAGGAGGGCGTGGGAACGCAGGTCATCGTCGAGCTGAACGGCGAGCCGCATGAGCCCGCGCCGTTGACGGCGTAGCACGCGGTTGGATTGAGAGAAAAAGAGGGGAAGCACATATGTCCGAAGGCTGGAACATCTTGGTGGTTGATGACGAACCTCCCATTAGGGCTGAGCTACGCTATCTGTTGGAAAAGGATACGCGTGTGGGCCAGATTGCCGAGGCAGGCAATGTCACCGAAGCCGTGGAGTCGATTCTGTCGAACAAGCCCGACGTGCTGTTTTTAGACATTACCATGCCCGGTCGCTCGGGAATTGAGCTTGCCGAGACGCTGCAGAACCTAAAGACGCCGCCGGTGGTTGTGTTTGTGACGGCGTTTGCCGAGTTTGCCGCCGATGCGTATAACCTCGATGCGGTCGACTATGTCGTCAAGCCGGTCGAGGACGCACGCCTGTCAAAGGCACTCGACAAGATCGAGGCAGCCTTGGGTGCCCGTCGTGTTATCCATGCTCCGCGCCAGCCTTTGCGTCTGACGGTGGACCGCGGGGGCAAAAAGGTGTTCATTCCCGCCGCAGACGTCTGCTACTTTGAGGCGCGCGCCGATTTTTGCAACGCCATCTGCGCCGAGGGAACGTACCTGATCAATGAGTCGATCTCTTCGCTCGAGCGTCGCTTGGACTCCGAGGGCTTTATTCGCGTTCATCGCAGCTACCTGGTCAATTTGGAAGACGTGCACAATGTTGAGATTGGCTCCACGGGGTTGATGGAGCTCAGGCTCGACCGCGTGAACTCGACGGTACCGGTGTCCCGTCGTCGTGCCGCCGAGGTCAAGTCGCACCTGGGGCTTGCGTAGACGGTCTGCGTGCCGTCGTTTACCATCGCAGGTTTGGCATGGGCGCGCGGTGGGCATAATGGGTGGCATCGAATGAAATCGAAAGGATCATTATGCCCGCGCTTATCACCCATCATCTGTTTGGCGAGGAAAGCATCGACCGTCTTCCGCAGGGCGTCATCACGTCCGATGAAGAGCGCATTGCCTTTATCTTGGGCAACCAAGGCCCCGACCCGTTTTTCTTTCACATTTTGACACCGCGTGTCTCCGACTGCACGCTGCTGGCGCAGGTCATGCATCGGTCGCGCATGTCTCGCCAGTTCGCGTGCCTGCGCGACGGCGTGTCGCATCTGCTACCGCGCGACGCCAGCTTGGGTCGTGCCTTTGCGCTGGGCCTGCTGTCTCATTACGTGCTCGACCGCAACGCCCATCCTTTTGTCTATGAGCAGCAGTTTGGCATCGTGGAGTCCGATTCAGAGCTTGAGGATTCGAGCAGTCAGGTCCATGCCGTGATCGAGAGCGACCTGGATGTACTGATGCTGCAGCTTAAACGCGATGGCGCTACGGTCGACGATTACCCGCCGGCGGGCGAGATCGTCACCACCGATCGCATCAATCGCGTGGCCGGCGTGCTGATGAGCTATGTTGCCGGACGCGTGTACGGCATTGACATTCCGGCAGGGGAGTACGGTGCTGCCGTTGCCAATATGCAGCGACTTTACCGCGCGATTGAGCCGGCCGGCTCCGCAAAGACGCGCGCGATCTCGCTGGTTGAGGGCTTGGTGCACGACTACTCGCTGCTCGACGGCCTTGCCCATCGTGTGACGACGGAGCTGCCCGAGCGCACCGGTAACCTGGGCCATCTGACATGGAAGAATCCCTTTACCGACGAGGTCTCGAACGAGAGTTTCCCCGAGGTCTTTGATCGCGCGCTGGTCGATTACGAGTGCACGGTCGCACGTTTTATCGAGACCGGTGACATGGATGCCGTGACCAGTCACGTCAACTACAGCGGTCGCGCGCTCAATGCCGATGAGGAGTTCGACCGCGAGGAATAGGGCCCGTGCGTGCCCCTTTGCCGAATCCTTACCGGCGGTTCTGGACAATTGGGGTACGATGAACTAACTGCATATCGGGCGAATACGAAGGGTCCCTGTCCATGAAATACACCAAGCTCGAGCGTAACTGGGTTATGTATGATGTGGGCAATTCGGCCCTTGTGCTGCTCAATACCTCGGTGGTGCCCATCTACTTTAACGCCATCAATACCGGCGCTTCCTCGGCCGACCTGGTGGTCGCCTGGGGCAATGCACAGACGATCGCCTCGCTGGTCATTGCCATGCTCATGCCCATTCTGGGCGCGCTTGCCGACTACGCCGGTAACAAGATCAAGTTCTTCTTGGGCTTCTTCCTCACGGGTCTGGTTCTTTGCCTGGCGCAGGCTATCCCAATGTCCGCCATGGTATTTTTGACCGTGTACGTGCTGTGCACCATCGGCCTTAACTCTTCTATGACGTTCTACGACGCCATGCTGCCCGACATTACCACCGACGAGCGCATGGACGCCGTGTCCAGCTCGGGCTATGCCTGGGGCTATATCGGTTCCACCGTGCCGTTCGTCATCTGCCTGGCGCTCATCATGGGTGGCCCCGCTCTTGGCGTCCCCACCATGCTGGCAACGCGTCTGTCGTTTATCATCACTGGTGCCTGGTGGCTCATCTTTACCCTGCCGCTCATTCGCACCTATAAGCAAAAGTACGGTCGCGAGCGCGGTCCCGAGGACACCATCGGCCCCATCGTGGGCGGTGTGTTCTCCGAGGTCGGACATACCATGCGCGAGATCGCCCACAACAAGACCGTGCTGGTCTACATGATCGCGTTCTTCTTCTATATCGACGGTGTGCACACGGTCATTTCCATGGCCACCAGTTACGGATCGGCCTTGGGCATCGATTCGACGCAGCTGGTCCTGGCGCTGCTCGTCACCCAGTTTGTTGCTTTTCCGTCTGCCATCATTTACGGCAAGCTCGCCGGCCGCGTGGGCACGCTCAACATGATCTTGGTGGCAGTCGCCGCCTATATGGGCATTGTGCTGTTCGCCGCGTTCTTCCTAAAGACCGCCTTTGAATTCTGGGTGCTTGCCATTATGGTCGGCCTGTTCCAGGGCGGCGTGCAGGCGCTCAGCCGTAGCTACTTTGGCCGCATTATCCCCAAGGAAAAGTCCAACGAGTACTACGGCTTCTTTGACATCTTCGGTCGTTATGCAAGCGTCATGGGCACTTTCCTAGTGTCGGTCGTCACCTCGCTGACCGGCAACCCGTCGCTGGGCGTCCTTTCCATTGGCGTGCTGCTGATCGTTGGCTTTATGCTGCTGGTCCGCCTGTCCCGCATGACTCGGGCGGCAGAGCATGCCGCATAGGAGCGAGCGGCTATTGTGCCTGTCCACGGTACTCTTTTGGGGTTATCCGCAATAAACATTGCGACTTGCGAGCAATGATTTGCCCAAGTGGGTATGATGGAATCAGCTAGGTCGCGGGGCGTCGCCTGTGTTTGGCGGCGTCCCGTTTTTGTGTTGCAGGGAGGGTAAGGCATGAACGCCACAGTCGTGATTCCAACGTATTGGGCGGGCGATGACGCTTGCGCAAACGCCCCTGGCACCTATGACCATTCGACGCGACTCAACGCCGACAATCCCGAACTCGACCGCTGCCTGGCCTCGCTTGAGCAGGTACGTGACATCCCTCGCATCATCCTTTTGGTGGTCTGTCCCGTTTCTGCCACAGCCGATGTGTCGCTGCACGTGCGCGAGATTGTCGACGCGCATCCCACGCTCAAGGTCACCGTTGTCACCAACACCCAGGCCTCGCGCATCGCAGACCGGGTTGCTCAGATCGCGCCCAAGGGTTCGGGCGAGTGCGTGAGCCTGCGAGGCTACGGTGCCATCCGCAACATGGGGCTAGCCTGTGCCGCTGTGCTGGGTCATGACGCGGTTATCTTCTTGGATGACGATGAGACTGTCATCGACGCCGACTTTATGAAGCGCGCGACCTATGCGTTGGGGCAGCAGACGCGTCAGGGCTTGCCGATCTTGGTCAAGAGCGGCTATTTCTACGATCGCGACGGCTCGCCGCTGGCTCCCACGGACAAGGCGGGCATCTGCCATCGTTGGTGGACCAAGCGCATCGAGTTCAACCGTTGGATGAAAAAGGCGCTCTCGGGTACCCGCATCTCGCGCTCCAACTACGTGTGCGGCGGCCTGATGGCCCTGCACGCCCGCGCCTTTACGCGTGTGGCCTTTGACCCGTTTATCACCCGCGGCGAGGACTTGGATTACCTCTTTAACATGCGCATGTTTGGCTACGACGTGTGGTTCGATAACGAGTGGACCGTGCGCCATCTGCCTCCGGAGTCCGAAAAGCGCTCACCGCGCTTTATGCAGGATGTATACCGTTGGTACTACGAACGGGCCAAGTTGACATTCGCCGCGCATCAAAAGGAGCTCATTCCCGTTACGGCGGCATCACTCATGCCCTACCCGGGCCCGTGGATTTCGCGCGAGCTCGACGACCGCGTGCGCAAGACCGCTATGGTCCGCAGTGTGTTTACCCGCGAGCATGAGGGCTACCTGCGCATTTGGCGCCATGGTATCGGCGAGGCAAAGGCCTATGCGCGCCAAAACGCTGCAAGCTACCTGCGTTTCCAGAGCTTTTGGCCCAAGATCATGGACGGGCTTTGGCGTGACGCACAACTGATCAGTATCCTGGAGGGGGCCGAATGATCGACCGCCGCGCCCAGCGCGATAGTTCAATATCAATCTTTCGCATCATTGCCGTTGCCTGCGCCATTTGCGTGCTGGTGTACTTTATTTTTGCCTTGGTGACCGGTATCGAGCCGATCGCCACGGTGATTGCCTGCGCGCTGCTGTGCATCTTTCTGTGCATCTTTATCTTTTTGACGCTCAATCCCGATTCGGTGCGCTCCCAGTACACCGAGGAGACGCTCTCGGTGGCCTCGGCCATGCTCGAGGACATTAAGGGCGGTCTGACGCAGGAGTCGGCGCGTTTGGTGTGCCGGCGCATTTTGCCCGAGACGCGCGCCATGACGGTGGCCATCACCGACGAGGGCAACGTGCTTGCCTGCGCGGGAGAGTTTGAGGAAAAACTACTGCCAGATTCTCCCATCCACACGCTTGCCACGCGCTACGTTATCGAACATGGCATCGTGCAGTCGTTCAACCGTATGGTGGATGTCGTGGGCTCGGACGGCTCTCACAACCAAGTTCCCGCCGGCATTATCGCCCCCATCAAGGTGGGCGATCGTACCGTCGGCACGCTCAAGTTCTACTACAAGACCCCGCGCGCCGTCGACCGTACCCAGTATGCGCTTGCCTCGGGCTTTGCCGAGATCTTGTCCACGCAGCTCGCCATCCACGAGCTCGAGGTGCAAAAGGAACTCACGGCGCGCGCCGAGGTACGTGCGCTGCAAGCGCAGATTAACCCGCACTTCCTGTTCAACACGCTGAACACCATTGCATCGTTTACGCGCACCGACCCGCTGCGGGCCCGCGAACTGCTTCGTGAGTTCTCATCGTTCTATCGTGCCACGCTCGACAACTCGGGATCGCTTATTCCGGTCTCGCGCGAGGTTGCACAGACCAAGCGCTACCTTACCTTTGAGAAGGCCCGCTTTGGCGAGGACCGTGTGCTTGCGACGTTCGATGTGTCCGAGGACGTGGAAGATACGCTGGTGCCGGCGTTCGTGATCCAGCCGATTGTCGAGAACGCCGTGCGTCATGGTATGGGCGATGACGACGCCCTGAGGATCGACGTGACCGTTCACCAAGACGGCGAGGATGCAATCTTGATTGCCGTGGCCGATAATGGCGTGGGCATGGATGAGGGTACCGCCGCCAGACTGTTTGACGAGCGTTCTGCCCGTCCCGACGCCAGCTCTCCCCAGGGTGGCGGCGCCGGTGTGGCCATGCACAATATTTCGGAGCGCATCCATCGCTTTTATGGGCCGCACTCCTATACGCGTGTCGAATCGGCGCCGGGCAAGGGCACCAAAGTGCTCCTTCATCTTGATTTGTCAGAGAGCATCTTTGACATTCAAGAGTAAGATAAAAGGCTACGGGCTCAACGTCATGCGACGGATGCCCGGCGTAGTTAGTTGACGAAAGGTTTTATCCCTATGCTGCGTGCGATGATTGTGGATGATGAGGCGCCGGCTCGCTCGGAGCTTCGCTTCCTGCTCGAGCAAACGGGCAAGATCGGCACGATCACGGAGGCGTCGAGCGTCCGCTCCGCCATCGAGATGCTTATGGAAAGTCGCGTGGATGTCGTGTTTCTCGATATCTCGATGCCCGGTGCCTCGGGCCTGCAACTTGCCGAGGCGCTGCATAAGCTCAAAAATCCGCCGGCGATCGTGTTTGTGACTGCGTATAGTGACCATGCGGTCGAGGCATTCGACGTGGATGCCGTCGATTATCTGATGAAGCCGGTCGAGGAAGCTCGCTTGGACCGCGCGATCGAGAAGGTCATGCAACGCGCCAAGCCGGTTACGGACAGCAAGGTGACCATCGAGCGTATCCCGGTGGAAAAGGGCGGCCGCAAGGTGCTTATTCCCGTGGACGACATTCGCTTTATCATGGCCAAGGACGATTACTCCTGCATCTATACCGTCGATGATCGCTTTTTGTCGACAACCTCGCTGGCGCAGTTTGAGGCCAAGCTCTGCGACTTTGGCTTCTTCCGTGTTCACCGCCGCTATATCGTCAACTTGGCGTGCGTCACGGATGTCGAGACGGTGCCCTCGGGTGCCATCCAGCTGGGCATTACGGGCGTCGACGAACGCGTGCCGGTTTCGCGCCGCCGCGTCGTGCCGCTCAAGAAGGCCCTGAGTCTCTAGCACACTGGCCCCGCAGCCCTGTAGACCCATCGTCTGCGGAGCCGTGGGGCCTTTTTTGTATGTATCTGCCGAATCGTTTTTTGCGGAAGGGATCCCATGAACAGTGCAAGCGCCAAGCGTATCGACATCATCTCGGACACCCACGGCTATTTATCGCCTGCGCTCTTGGATGAGCTTGAGGGTGCAGACCTGATCATCCACGCCGGCGACCTCACGTCAGAGATAGACTACGAGCACCTATGCACCATCGCCCCCGTGCGGGCCGTACTGGGCAACAACGATTACTACCGCGACTACGGCCCCGATGTGGACCGTCTTGCGCTCTTTACCTACGAAGGCCTTAAATTCGCCGTAGCCCACTACCGCGAAGACCTTCCGGTGGGATCCGTAGACGTAGCCATCAACGGCCACACCCACGTAACCAAAGAAGCCCAAGTGGGCCGTTGCTTAGTCCTCAACCCGGGCAGCGCCAGCTACCCCAGAGGCACCCGAGGCCCCACCATGGCCAGAATGCTAGTAAAAGACGGCAAGATCCTAAGCACCAAGTTTATTGACCTAGACTAACCGCAACAAAAACGGGGGATGCACAACGCATCTCCCGTTTTTCTTTGAGCCAAAGTAAGAAGTTCAACAAGATCCATCAGACCAACCCCGCCGAGGAGCACGCGGGCTAGCCGCGCAGCGGCGCACGCCCGCAAAACTGGTTGAATAATGTGACGGCAGGGAGGGTCTCCGGGGCCGAGGGCGGGGGTTAAGTTTGTCGCGAGTTCCGCACGCAAAGGAAAGCACTTAATGTGCTTTCCGTCTTGCGCAGGACTGTAGAGCAGCAAACTTAACCCGCGCCCGCCCGGCGAGCAAGCGGACGACAAACACATCTGTCCAACAATTCGTCCGAAACATAATGAAAAACCGTTTGATGTGAGTTAATATAAACAACGTCGTGAATCTGACTCCTGCCACATGCATGACAGGGGTTAAACACAAAAAGGAGTCAATTATGGTTTCTGAGAAGGCTACCCTCGTTAATCCTCAGGGTCTGCACATGCGTCCGGCTGGTCTGTTCGCCTCCACCATGGGCAAGTACGCCTGTGACGTGACGGTCGTCACCCCCGAGAAGGAGGTCAACGGCAAGTCCCCGATGGCCCTCATGGCTGCTGGTATCCCCTGCGGCACCGAGGTCGAGGTCAAGTGCGACGGCGCTGACGAGGCCGAGGCTCTGGCTGCTGCCATCGAGCTCATCAAGAGCGGTCTTGGCGAGTAGAACTCAAACGGGTCGCATGTTGAACAACTAAGTTCATATTTGGGGGCGCAGTGACCTGTTGTAAGGTAGCTGCGCTCTTTTGTCATGGATATGGCAAAACGCTTTATCACATGACACGGAGAGAGGAATGGGAATGTATCAGGGAGTCAACGCTTCCGAGGGCATCGGTATCGGCACCGTCATGGTCGCCGTCGATCCCGACTTGACGTTTGAGCCGCACGAGGTTGCTGATTCGGCAGCAGAGAAGGAGCGCTATCAGACCGCTCTTTCGGTCTTCTGCGAGAAGACCCAGGCTCAGGCCGACCACATGAAGGAGACGGTGGGCGAGGCCGAGGCCGAGATCATGAGCGGACACATTGTCCTGGCTCAGGATCCGGGTATGACCGACGCCATCAACGCCGCCATTGACGGCGGTACCTGCGCCGAGCAGGCGCTCATGGACACCTCGACCATGTTCGAGAACATGTTCCTGTCCATGGACGACGAGATGTTCCGTCTGCGCGCGGCCGACATCGCCGACATCCGCACCGGTATTCTGGCCGAGCTGCTGGGCAAGGAGGTCGTCGACCTCTCCGTCCTGCCCGAGAACACCGTCGTTGTCGTGCACGACCTCACGCCGTCCATGACCGCCACGATCGATAAGGCCCACGTTGCCGGTATCGTCACCGAGACCGGTGGCCGCACGTCGCACTCCGCGATCATTGCGCGTGCCCTCGAGATCCCGGCTGTCCTTTCGGTTTCCAACAGCTGCACCGCGCTGCGCAACGGTATGACCGTCGTCGTCGACGGTGGCAAGGGTATCGTCGAGGCCGATCCCGACGAGGAGACGCTCGCTGCCTACACCGCCAAGGCCGAGGCCTTCGCTGCCGAGAAGGCAGCCCTCGAGGCCTTCCGTGGCAAGCCGTCCGTGACTGCCGATGGCATCAAGAAGATCATCGCCTGCAACATCGGTAACCCCGATGACGTGCCCAACGCGCTCGATCACGACGCCGAGGCCATCGGTCTGTTCCGCTCCGAGTTCCTGTTCATGGACTCTGCCGAGCTTCCTTCCGAGGAGGAGCAGTTCAACGCCTACCGTAAGGTCGCCAGCGCGCTCAAGGGTGCTCCGGTCATCATCCGTACGCTCGATGTGGGTGGCGACAAGGAGATTCCGTATCTGCATATGGTCAAGGAAGACAACCCCTTCATGGGCTTCCGCGCCGTGCGTTACTGCCTGGCCAATCCCGACCAGTACAAGGTCCAGCTCCGCGCTCTGCTGCGCGCTAGCGCCTTCGGTGACGTCAAGATTATGATCCCGCTCGTCACCTGCGTCGAGGAGGTCTTGGCTGTCAAGGAGCTCGTCGAGCAGTGCAAGGCCGAGCTGACCGAAGAGGGTCGCAAGTTCAACGAGAACATCGAGGTCGGCATCATGGTCGAAACGCCTGCCGCTTCGCTGCTCGCAGACCGTCTTGCCGAGGTTGCCGACTTCTTCTCCATCGGCACCAACGACCTGATCGGCTACACCATGTGCGCCGACCGTGGCAACGACACCATCTCCAACCTGTACCAGGTGTACTATCCCGCCGTGCTCCGCTCGCTCAAGAACATCATCGAGAGCGGCGTGAAGGCCGGCATCATGGTCGGTATGTGCGGCGAAGCCGCTGCCGATCCGCTGCTCGAGCCGCTGCTGATCAGCTGGGGCCTGGAGGAGTTCTCGATGAGCGCTCCTTCTATCCTGCGCGCCCGCAAGACCATCAGCCAGTGGACCAAGGCCGAGTGCGACGAGCTCGCCGAGAAGGCGCTCGCCTGCAACACCGCAGCCGAGGTCAAGGCACTGCTCGAGTCCGCAGCTCGCTAATTTGGTATCAGAGGTAACCGCGTGGTTGGAATGGGCCGGCCACGCGGCCCTCACATATACAGGGGGTACTGTAAATGTTCTACACGCTAACCGCTAACCCGGCTGTCGACATGACGGTTTCGAGCTCTCCGCTCGAGCCCGATGAGAACGTCCGCACCGGCTCGGCCAGCTACACGGCTAACGGCAAGGGCCTTGACGTGTCCTTCGCCTTTAAGAAGATGGGCGTTGACACCGTCGCACTCGGCTTCTTTGCTGGCTTCACGGGCAAGTTCATCGTTGAGGAGGTCATGAACCTGGGTTGCCTCTGCCGCCCGGTCTGGACCGACGGTATCACGCGCATTAACACCTACGTCAACGATGGCCAGCACGAGTACGGCATCCTGAACCCGGGTGCTCCGATCACGCCGCAGCACCAGGAGGAGCTCTACAACATCCTGGACACCGCGGGCGATCTTGAGTGCCTGATCGTCTCCGGCTCCGTGCCTCCCAAAGCTACGCCCGACTTCCTGGCTCAGGTCATGGAGCACGCTCAGGCTCGTGGCGCCGACGTCGTCCTGGACTTGTCCTCCGACAAGCTCAAGGAGCTCGCTCACAAGAAGCCGCTGCTCATCAAGCCGAACCATCACGAGATGAAGGCCATCTTCGGCGTGCCGGTCGACACCGACGACGAGGTTCGCGTTGCCATGAAGATGGCTCACGACGCTGGCGTTCAGAACGTGCTGCTCACCCGTGGTAGCCGCGGCGACGCTTACTTCTCCAACGGCGAGGACATCTGGTACGCCAAGCGTGAGTTCAACATCAAGCTGGTTTCTTCCGTCTGCGCCGGCGATTGCACCCTCGCTGCGTTCCTGCACAAGTGGTACAGGGATCGCGACAACGTCGAGGAGGCCATGAAGCTCGCTATGGCCACCGGCGCTAACGTTGCCGAGTCCGTCGGCATTGGCGACTTTGGTCACGTCGACGAGTACAGCAAGCGCGTTGCTGTCCGCAAGCTCGATCGTCAGTAATCGAAACGCGACATATTCGTGCACATGCGGCGCCCCGGTTTCGGCCGGGGCGCCTTTTTGTTCCGCCAGGGGGGTGTCCTGCCGTACTTCATCGCTTCCACACCGTTCACCGAGTTGTCCTAGCCTTTTGTCGATGCGTGGAATATACTTTCATTAACACGTTGCTTCGTGAAAGGAACATTCATGATTTACACGCTCACTGCAAATCCCGCCATTGACTACAACATCGCCTGCGACGGTCTTGACGCCAACACCGTCACGCGTACCCGCAACGCCGTCTACACGCCCAACGGCAAGGGCCTCAACGTCTCGTTTACGCTTGACCACTACGGTGTCGACACCACGATCCTGGGTTTCTTCGCCGGCTTCTCGGGTGAGTTCATCGTTAAGGGCGCCGAGGCCCTGGGCGTGCCCGTCAAGCCTGTGTGGACCGACGGCATCACGCGCGTCAACGTGTTCCTTAATGCCGGCCCCGACACTGAGTACAACATGGTCAACGCTGGTGCCGCCATCAACGAGGCCAATGAGCAGGAGATGTTTGAGCTCATCGATTCGCTCGATGACATGACCTGCCTGGTTATCAGCGGCTCGCTGCCTCCCAACACTTCCGAGGGCTTCCTGGCCGAGGTCCTGCGCCGCGTCAAGGCCAAGGGGGCCGAGTTCGTCCTCGACATCTCGAGCCATCAGCTGGCAGACCTTATTGCCATGGAGCCGCTGCTGATCAAGCCCAATGACGACGAGCTGCTCGACATCTTTGGCATTAAGGTGAGCGGTGGCGACGACGAGTCCGTCAAGGGCGCGATGGCCGAGCTGCACGCCAAGGGCGCCAAGAATGTACTGCTGACCCTTGGTGGCGATGGCGCGTATTTCTCCAACGGCGAGCACATCTGGTTTGCCAACCGCACCTTTGAGGTCAAGCTGCTGTCGACCGTCTGCGCCGGCGATTCCTCGCTCGCTGCCTTCCTGTCCGTGTGGCACGACGCTCCCGAGCGCGTCGAGGACGCCCTGCGCCTTTCGATGGCCACTGGCGCCAACGTGGTCGAGTGCCCCGGTCTGGGGGATTTTGCCAAGGTGGACGAATATAAGAAGCACATCGAGGTTCGCCAGGTCTGCTAGTTCCGGCACCTTGTCTGAATAGTTTGATTATTTCGCATCCGTCTTAGACTAGGACGGATGCGTTTTTGTTTACCGGACTTGCGTGTGCAGTGGAGGCTGTTTCTTGCTAGACTTCTTGCAGACGCAATCGATAGCCAATTTGATAGTCGCAGGAGGCCATAGGCATGTGCAATGTTTCGCTCAACGGTACTCAACCGTCCGATGCGTCCCTGCGCGTCCTGCGCGCGCTTGAGGCGGCTGGTCTTGAGGCTTGGTACGTGGGCGGTTGGGTGCGCGACGCCCTGATGGGGTACCCCAGCCACGATGTTGATATGTGCTGTAGCGGCCTGTGGCAGGAGTCCAAAGCGGCGCTCGAGGCCGCCGGCATCGCGGTCGTGGAGTCGGGCATTAAATTTGGCGGAATCACGGCTATTTCCGATGGCGAGCGTATCGAGGTCACCACGTACCGTCTGGATGGCTTTTACACCGATGGTCGCCATCCCCAGAGTGTGGAGCGTGCCGCCTCGCTCGAGGACGATCTGGCGCGCCGCGACTTTACCGTCAATGCCATGGCCTGGCATCCCGAGCGCGGGCTTGTCGACCGCTACGACGGCCAGGGTGACTTGGAGCGCAAGCTGATTCGCGCTGTCGGCGATCCCAAGCGTCGCTTTAACGAGGACGCCCTGCGCATGCTGCGTGCGGTGCGCTTTGCCTGCCGTCTGGACTTTATGATTGAGCCCGAGACCAAGCGTGCGCTTGCCGAGTGCGCGCCGCTGCTCGATGCCGTGGCGCGTGAGCGTGTGGGTATTGAGCTCGAGGGCATTCTTTCGACCGGTCATGGGGGAGACGCGATGCTCCGCTATCCCGAGCTCATCTGCGCCGCCGTGCCCGAGTTGGCAGCGGGTCGCGGGTTTGATCAGCGCAGTGTCTATCATGCGTTTAACGTCTACGTGCATATCGCCCGTGTGCTGACGGTGGCGGGGGAGCTCGCGCTGTGTGACGGCGTCGCGCCCTCGTCGAGCCTTATGTGGGCGGCGTTTTTGCACGATGTGTCCAAGCCCGAGTGCTTCACGGTCGATCACGCCGGCAGCGGACACTTCTACGGTCATCCCGAGCTCGGCGCCAAGAAGGCGCGCGTCATTATGGATCGCCTGGCCCTCTCGCACGACTTGGTGCGCGACGTGTGCCTGCTCATCAAATACCATGACAAGCCGCTGCGCCCCGAGCGCTCCTGCCTGCTCAATATGATGCGCGCGCTTTCGGGTGAGGGCGTCGACACGGCCCGCCTGATTGACGAGCTCATGGACCTTAAGCGTGCCGACACACTTGGCAAGGCCCCGTCGTGCTTCTATTATGTTGAGACGATTGAGGAGATGCGCGCGCTGGCGCACGAGCTGCTGAAGGCAGGGGAGCCCTATACGCTCAAGATGCTCGCCATCAACGGCGGCGACCTGATCCGTGCCGGAGTCAAGCCCGGGCCGGAACTGGGGCAGCTTCTCAACTCCGCCCTCGACGCCGTGATCGAAGACAACATTCCCAACGATCGCGAAGCTCTTTTGGTCCATCTTAACTTGAATTAGCTACCTAGTTTACCTGCGTGTTCCATAACCTGCCGACAATTTTTTGGCAATTTGGAATTTCTTCTTGCGCTGACGTTTTTTGTCCCGTAATATATTTCCTCACAGCACGGCAGTGCAGATGTCATGTGGCCCGTTCGTCTAGCGGTTTAGGACGCCGCCCTCTCAAGGCGGAGATCACCAG
>CAUEUQ010000036.1:0-19098 GCA_959021215.1 uncultured Collinsella sp.
ACGGGGCTATTTTAGCTACCCTTTGACTGACGGCGAATGAGTCGGGGTCGGAATGCATCTCAACCGACATATGGGGGTAGCTAAAATAGCCCCGTCCCAAATTAGCTACCCCGGGTGAGATTGGAGGAAGTGATGGCGCAGGGGACGTTTGTGCAGGCGCTTCGTAAGGAGGCGGCGCTTAGCAGCACCTTTATGAAGGGGCGCTCGCTCATGCTCAACGGTGCCGTGCTGTCGTTTGAGGACTCCGGCTCGCGCTTCTCCAAAAACGTGAACATCGAGGGCACGGTGCGTGGCTCGCGCGGCGACCTGTACAAGACGCACGTGGCGCTCGATATGGACGAGCACGAGGTTATTGACTACGACTGCGATTGCCCCGCTGCCTTCCGCTATTCCGGCATGTGCAAGCACGCCATCGCCACGGCGTTGGCGTATCTGGATGCCAGTGGCGCCGAGCCTGTCGAGGGCCTGCGTACGCCGGTCCGCACGTTTACGGCACCGCCCGCACAATCCAAACAGTCCGCACGCCCCGCGCCTAGCGCATCTTCGGTCAACCCCAACTTTCCCTTCCCTGCGCCCGTCCCCACGAGCCCGAGCCTTGTGGCGGCGCTTTCCGATCTTTCGGACGCGCGCATGGACGAGCTCGCGGCCATGCGTCGCAAGCTCGCCGGCACCATTGACCCCGATGCGCCCAAAGCGGTGCTGGAGCCCTCGCTGGTGCCGTACTACAATCCGCTGTTTGCCGATCGCTTTAACTGGGCGCTCGAGTTTCGCATTCGCTGCGGTTCGGTGTCCTACGTGGTTAAGGATATCGACGGCATGGCCGATGCCTATGTGCGTGGTGGTACGTTCTCCTATGGCAAGAAGCTTACGTTTGCCCATGTACCCGAGGCTTTCGATGACGTGTCGACAAAGCTGCTCGACTTTGTCGCAATGACGGTCGCCTACCTGAGCGACATCACGAGTTCGCGCTCGGCATCGTATGACTTTGCTCGCAGCGGCTTTGTTGCCGAGCGTCAGTTGCCGGTATCCGAGTATTCCATCGTGTCCGTGCTGGACCTGCTGCGCGGCAGGACCATGTCCTTTGAGCCTGCTTGGTCGCGGGGGACGACGACGCATCGCTCCTACGAGGTGGCGGTCGAGCCGTCGCCGCAGGGGGAGGGCGAAGTCCCGGCTAAGCGCCCGCCGCTCCTTGCCGCCAAGATTGCACCGGCGGCGGGAGGCAGCTACGACTTGCGCCTGCCGGCCGATACGTACTGCTTTGTCGCAGGTGACGCAGCCTATCTGGTCGATACGCGCCGCGCGCGCCGTACCGACGCGGCGTTTGCCCAACATGCGGCGCCGTTCCTATCGCACTTGTTGCCCTGCCGCACGCCGGTCCATATCGCTGCCGACCAGGTGGGTGAGTTCTGCCGCATGGCGCTGCCCATCTTGCGCGACTACACCGACCTGACCGCTCCCGCCGTACTTGACGCCGTGGCGCCCGAGCCGAGTTTTGCCATGGCGATTGGCGTCGACGATGGTCTTGTGACCTGCAAGATTACGGTGGCCTACGGCGATTGGTCGGCAGATCTCTTTAGTCTTGGTGCTCCGGGCAGTCCTTTCGAAGAGCAACGCCCCGGCGTTCCGCCCCGCGATACGGTGGCGGAGTTTCGCGTTATGGACACGGCTGCCCTGTATTTCGACTTTTACGAGGGCGGCCTGGCATTTGAGGAGCGCGATGACGAGAGCCTGTTCCACTTGTTGACCGAGGGCCTGTCTGCTCTGTCCGAGCTGGGCGAGGTCATGCTCAGCGACCGCCTGCGCCAGATCTCGGTGCGCCCTGCGCCTAAGCTCTCGGTGCGCGCCACCGTCAAGAGCAACTTGCTCGACGTCGAGCTGGGTGCGAGCGGGCTTTCGGCGGCCGACCTTGCCATCTATCTCGATTCGTATAAGCGCCACCAGACGTTCGCGCGCCTTACGTCCGGCGACATCGTTCGCCTGGACGAGGGAGCGCGCGCCGCGTTTGGACTTGCCGAGGACCTGGGCGTCGATGCCGTCGACCTGCTCGACGGCATGTCGCTTCCCGCGTCGAGCACCCTGTTTGTCGATAGCATGCTCGCGCGCACGCCAGCGCTTGAGGCCGATCGCGACGCTGCGTTCCTCCGTACCGTCGAGCGCCTGGACACGCTCGGCAAGATGGACTTTACGGTGCCCGCCTCGCTCAAGGCCACACTGCGTGGCTACCAGGTCGACGGCTACCAGTGGCTCGGCTCGCTTGAGCACCTGGGCCTAGGCGGCATCTTGGCCGACGATATGGGCCTGGGCAAAACGCTGCAGATGATCGCGCACATTCTGGCGCGCGTGGAGGCGGGGGATACCAAGCCCACGCTCGTGGTATGCCCCGCGTCGCTCGTGTACAACTGGGCTGCCGAGCTGGAGCGCTTTGCCCCCTCGCTTGATGTGTGTGCCATCGTGGGCGCCAAGGCCCAGCGTCGCGTGCAAATTGCCGGTGCCGCCGAGCACAACGTGGTCGTGACGTCGTATGATCTCATGCGCCGCGATATCGACGAATACGTCGAGCAGGACTTTGCCCGCGTGGTACTCGACGAGGCCCAGTACATTAAAAACCCGCTCACCCAGGTGGCCCGCGCCGCCAAGCGCCTGCCGGCCGGCGTGCGCTTTGCCCTGACGGGCACGCCCATCGAAAACCGCCTGTCCGAGCTCTGGAGCATCTTCGACTTTTTGATGCCGGGCCTTTTGGGTACGCGCGACTCATTTGCCAAGCGCTTTGAGAGTCCCGTCGAGCATGCCGAGGGCGACAGCGCCGCTCGTCTGCAGGCGCTTGTGTCGCCGTTTGTGCTGCGTCGCGTTAAGGAAGACGTGGTGACCGACCTGCCCGAGAAGATCGAAGACACGGTGATGGCGCAGCTTACCGGAGAGCAGCGCAAGCTCTACCTGGCCAACCAGGACCGCATCGCCCAGCAGGTGCAGCACCGCGAGGCATCCGAGTTTAAGAAAGACAAGCTCAAGGTGCTTGCCGAGCTCACCAAGCTGCGTCAGATCTGCTGCGACCCGCATCTGCACTATGCGGACTACAAGGCGGGAAGCGCCAAGCTCGATACGTGCATGGAGCTCGTGCACGGCGCGCTCGACGGCGGTCATCGCATCTTGCTGTTCAGCCAGTTTACGGGCATGCTCGATATCATCGGCAAGCGCCTGGCAAAGGAGGATATCGCCTTCCTTAAGCTTACGGGCGCATCGTCTAAGGAGAGCCGCGCCAAGATGGTTGCGCAGTTCCAGGCGGGCGAGGTGCCGGTGTTCTTGATTTCGCTCAAGGCGGGCGGCGTGGGTCTCAATTTGACGGCCGCCGACGTGGTCATCCACTACGACCCGTGGTGGAACGTGGCGGCACAGGACCAGGCGACCGACCGCGCCCACCGCATTGGCCAGCAGCACACCGTGACCGTGTACAAACTCATCGCCAAGGATACGATCGAGGAGCGCATTATGCAGATGCAGGAGTCCAAGCGCGATCTGGTCAACAGCGTGCTCGGCGGCGATGGTATCTCGTCGGCACTGTTTACGCGCGAGGATGTTCTGGCGCTGCTCGGTGGCGACGGTCGCTAGCCGCGCGCGGGGTGGGACTGCTGGAGCGGACAGGACGGTCGACGCATTTTGGCCCGACCGCTTGCCTGATCCGTTATGTGTTCATTTGCAATGCCGTGGATGGTTTGTCTGCCTTTGGGCATAAGAACCATCAAGAACATTGGCACATCAGCAAAGGAGAACATCATGGCGAAATTCTTTAAGGACCCCGACGGTAAGCTCATCGCTGCCCTTGGCGACGGCGTTGCGACCCCTGCCGGTTGCACGGAGCTGACCGCAAATACTGAGGACGCGGCGCACGAGAAGCACGTGCCCGTCGTCGAGACCGAGCGCGACGGTCACGTGATTCGCGCACGCGTTGGCTCGGTCGAGCACCCCAGCCTGCCCGAGCACTACATTGAGTGGATCGCCCTTGAGGCCGAGGGCCGTCTGGAGGTCCATTACCTCCAGCCCGGCATGAAGCCCGCGACGTTTTTCGCGGGCGGCTCCAAGACCGGTACCGTCTATGCCTACTGCAACCTGCACGGGCTGTGGTCCGTGACATTCTAGGAGCGCGTCCCCGCTCGGGGTATCATAGCTAGCATATGCACATGCAAGCGCCGACTGCATTATGCGGCCGGCGCTTTTACTACGATTTCGATGGTTTACGACGGAAAGGGCTGGGCCATGAAGCTCGCGCTTGCACAGATCGATATGCGCCTGGGTGATATTGAGGGCATTTGCGGCCGCATCGAGGACCAGGCTCGTCTGGCCCACGAGCGCGGAGCGCGCGTGCTGTGCGTTCCAGCTCCGCTCTTTATGGGCGCCATGCCCGGTGGCCTGGTGGGCGCTGCCGACTTTGAGCACGACATGCTTGCCGGCTTGACTGGTGTCGCCGAGCGTATCCAGGAGCTTGACATGATCTGCATCGTGCCCGCGGCGGTTTCGTTTGAAGGCCAGCCGCTGCTCGACTACATGATGCTCAAGGACGGTCATGTGGTGCCGGCGCGTTCGAGCATTGCCCTGCAGCGTGGCGAGAACAACGACACACGTTGGGCGCCGCCGGTGTTCGACGTGGACGGTGTGCGCATCGCCGTGATTTTTGACTTGGACCGCGAACTCGAGATGCTGCCGACCGGTGTTGACCTCATTGCGTATTTCCAATTCAACGCGTTTGACATGACCGACCGCGAGACTGCCGCCATTGCTGCCGTTCGCAGCGGCGCCTACCGCAAGATCGCATCCAAGCGCAGCGTATGGTTTGCCTGCATGGCGCCGGTCGGTGCCTATGACGAGTCGGTGTATACCGGCGGGTCGTTTGTACTCGACGACTGCGGCCGCGTGGTGGCCCAAGCGCCGTGTTTTGAGGAGAGCCTGCTGGTTCAGGAGATTCAACGCGGCGTGATGCTCGATGCCTTGGAAGACCACGAGCTGCCCGAGTTTCGTTCCGAGGAGTGGCTGTGGCAGGCGCTGGTGCTCGCCGTGCGCGACAACGCCCGAGCCCACGGTGCGTCGCGTGCTGTGGTGGCACTCGAGGGTGACTTGCCGTCGTCCCTGCTGGCGGCGCTGGCCGTCGACGCTCTGGGCCCGCGCAATGTGATTGGCCTGGTGCTGGGGCGCAACCGTATCTTTACGCCGGCGCAGGAAGAGGCCGAGGCTGCCCGCTGTGCCGCCGTCCGCGCCATCGCCGAGCGTCTGCACATTCGCACTGTCGAGCGCGATGCACCGGATGCGGCGCGTGTGCTCGATCGCGACGTGTCGGCGGGCGATGCCGAGCGTCTGCGCTCGCGCACGCTGGGCCTCATGCTGGAGGACACGGCGCTCGAGCTGGGTGCGATGGCGCTGAGCCCGCTGTCCAAAACCGAGTATGCGCTGGCGGCGCCGGCGCTTTGCGGCGGCTACCAGGGCGACTTTGCGCCCTTTGGCGATGTGTACCTGTCGACGCTTGAGTTTGTGGCACGTGTGCGCAACCGCACGTCTGCCGTGGTGCCCCAAGAGCTCGTGACGCTCAACGCGGTGGAGGATTGCATGGAGCGCGTGCTGGCGCAAGCGCTCTCGACGATCGACGGTCCGGTCGATATGCTCGACCGCGCGGCACAGCTGCTCGGCGGGCTTGAGCCGGGTGAGGTCGATGGCGCGCTCGAGGCGCACGTGGACCGCAATCGAGCTTTCGACGACATCCCGATGGCCGCTGGCAAGCCTGAGGCTTGCTCGCTGCTGCTGATGCTCGTTCGACAGGGTGAGGCTGCCCGCCGCATGTTGCCGATGGCGCCGATCGTCTCGGCCCGTTCGTTTGCCGAGCGTGCCTGGCCGTATATGCTCGCGTGGTCCGACCTGGGGCTTAACGGCAAGGAGCGTATGACGGTCGATTCGCTGGCGCGCGCCGAGGTGCGCCGTTTTGCTGACGAGGATACGAGCGAGCGCGTGCGAAACGAGATGATGGGCGTGCTGGGCGAGCTACTGGGTATTTCGCCCGAGCAAATGGAGGAGCTGCGCTCCGAGGACGGTCAGCGTCGTTTGCACGAGGGAATGAAAAAGTTCGAGGGCGAGGTTCAGGACGCCATCGATAAGATGATGGGCGGTCAGGGCGGCCCGCAAGGTGGGCCCCAGGGCGGACCGATGCCGCACCCGCCGGTGGATCCAAGGCAGTTCCCCTTTTTCTCTCAAAACTAACTCTGGGATAGGGCCAAGGTTACGCGGTTTTACCAAACCGCGTAACGAGTCGACGCTGCGCGAGCCCCTGCCGGGCAATCTGCCACTCAAACCGTCGCTTGCGTACAGAAGTACGCGGCGCTCCTCTTTCGTGACACCTTGCCACGGCAGGGACTCGCTCGCTGACTTGTGCTCAACCTATGGTTCAACCTTGCTTGCTAGATACGGTCGCTGTTGTGTTATTCTAGAACAGACGTTCGTGAATAGTGCGCGGGGCCTTGCCTTGTGCTTTGAAAAAGACGAGGGGAGGTTGGCTTGGTTATCTTGGGCATTGACCCCGGTTTGGCTCATACGGGTTGGGGGATTATCGAGGAGCGTCGTGGCGAGGTTCGCTGCCGTGCCTATGGCTGCATCGAGACCAGTGCCGGAAGTCCGCTCGCGGTGCGCCTGTCGCATATCGCCCGCGACCTCAAGGGTGTCGTGGAGCGCTACCGCCCCGATACCGCTGCTATCGAGAGCATTTACTTTGGCGCCAACGTTCGCTCGGCCATCCCTACGGCTCATGCCCGCGGTGCTGCACTCGTGGCGCTTTCGGAATGCGCGCTCGAGATTGGCGAGTACACGCCCATGCAGATCAAACAGGCTGTTGTGGGCACCGGCGCCGCGGACAAACGGCAGGTCGCCTACATGGTGCGCACGCTCACGCAGCTCGACCACGACCCGCATCCCGACCATGCCGCCGATGCCCTGGCCTGCGCCATCTGCCACGTAAACCTCAGCCGCACCCGCGCCCTCACCGGTGGCGAGTTCTATCAACAGAGAGGAACCGGATACTGATGATTTCCCAGCTCCATGGAACGCTTGTCGAGGCCACGATGAGCTCTGCTGTCGTCGATGTGTCGGGCGTTGGCTTTGAGCTCGGCATCTCGGGCAGCACTGCGGCCACGTTGCCGACGCCCGGCGGCGAGGTCCGCCTCTATACGCGTATGCAGGTGCGCGAGGACGCCATGACACTTTTCGGTTTTTCCTCCAAGGATGAGCGCACGATGTTCGATCGGCTCGTGTCCGTCTCGGGCGTTGGCCCGCGCTTGGCGCTCGCCGTGCTTTCCACCTATACCGTGGGGCAGCTGTATTCGCTGGTGATGGCCGAGGACGACAGGGGCATGGCCAAGGTACCCGGTGTGGGCAAAAAGACAGCTCAGCGCCTGATCCTGGAACTCAAGAGCACCTTTGCCAAGGATAAGGGCTTTGTGCCGGTCGACGTGATTCCCGGCCAGGTTGCGATGCCCGTGCCCGCTGCTGCTCCCTCGGCCATCGATGATGCCCGTGCGGCGCTCCTTTCCATGGGCTTTAGCCCGCAGGAGACCGATGTTGCCCTGAGCGGGTATGATGGGCAGAATATGCGTGTCGAGGATCTGCTCGGCGCGGCGCTTAAGCGACTCGGAATGGATGCGTGATGTGGGAAGCCGATGACTCTCAGGACCTGTGGGCGACGCCCGGTAACTCGCCGGCGGCATCCATGGCGCACGGCGAGCGCATGGTGGGCTCGGAGCTGACGGCCGAGGACCTCGATGTCGACCGCACTTTGCGCCCCCAGCGCCTGGACGACTACTGCGGCCAGGAGCACATCAAGCAGAGCCTGCGCGTGTTGATCGAAGCGGCGCAGAACCGTGGCGAGACGCTCGACCACGTGATTTTCTCGGGTCCTCCGGGCCTGGGCAAGACCACGCTGGCCACCGTTATCGCCAACGAGCTGGGCGCTCAGATCAAGACCACGAGTGGCCCCGCCATCGCGCGCACGGGCGACCTGGCGGCCATCCTTACTAACTTGCAGCCGGGTGATGTGCTGTTTATCGACGAGATCCACCGCCTCAACCGTTCGGTCGAGGAGGTCCTGTACCCCGCGATGGAGGACTTTGCCCTCGATATCGTGATTGGCAAGGGTCCGGCGGCGCGCTCGATTCGCCTGGATATCCCCAAGTTTACGCTGGTAGCGGCAACGACTCGCTCGGGCATGTTGACCGGCCCACTACGCGACCGTTTTGGCATTTCGTATCGCCTGGATTACTACACCGTCGAGGAGCTCGCCCAGATTGTGACACGCTCGGCGACCATTCTGGGTGTGACGATCGACCATGCCAGTGCACTCGAGATCGGCTCGCGTTCCCGCGGTACGCCGCGTCTTGCCAACCGTCTGCTCAAGCGCGTGCGCGACTACGCGCAGGTGCGCGGCAACGGTCCTATTGAGCTTGACATTTGCCGTCAGGCGCTCGAGTTCTTTGAGATCGACGAGCTTGGTCTGGACTGGATGGACATTCGCATCTTGGAGACGCTTGCCAAGACGTTCTCCGGCCGTGCCGTGGGCCTGACGACGCTTGCTAGCGCGGTGGGCGAGGACCCGGGTACGCTTGAGGATGTCTACGAGCCCTATCTGCTGCAGTGCGGCTTGATGATTCGCACGCCCCAGGGCCGCCAGGCAACGCTTCGCACCTTTGAGCATTTGGGTATTGAACCGACCCTGTAGGAATGGGCTTGTTTTAGCGCATCTGTAGGCTATCGCTGGGCATCGGGTAAACATATCGCCGTTCATCGGTTATGGGCGTTTTACTATTGCGCGCCCGTGCTATGCTGAATTGGTCTTTTTCTCATTCGGTAACGAAAGGACCGCCCATGCCTACTGACATCGAAATCGCACGTTCTGTCACGCCGCTGCCTATTACCGAGGTGGCCAAGAACGCCGGCGTCGACGTTAAGCACCTTATTCCGTACGGCTTCGACAAGGCTAAGGTCGACTATTCACTGCTCAACGAGCCGACTGATCACCAGGCCAAGCTCGTTCTCGTGACCGCTATCAACCCAACGCCTGCGGGCGAGGGCAAGACCACCACGACCATCGGTCTGGCCGATGGCCTGCGTCGCCGCGGCGTCAAGAGTGCCGTGGCCCTGCGCGAGCCTTCGCTCGGCCCTGTCTTTGGCGTTAAGGGCGGTGCTGCCGGTGGCGGCTGGGCTCAGGTGATCCCCATGGAGGATATCAACCTGCACTTTACCGGCGACTTCCACGCTATCGGTGCTGCCAACAACCTGCTGGCCGCCATGCTTGATAACCACATCCAGCAGGGCAATCAGCTCGGTATTGACGTTAAGCGCATCACCTGGAAGCGCGTCGTCGACATGAACGACCGTCAGCTGCGCCATGTTATCGATGGCATTGGTGGTAAGGCCCAGGGCGTGCCGCGCGAGGACGGCTTCGACATCACCGTCGCCTCCGAGGTCATGGCAATCCTGTGCCTGTCTACGAGCATCAACGACCTCAAGGAACGCTTGGGTGAGATTGTCGTCGGCTATAGCTTTGCCGGCGAGCCCGTCCGTGCCCGCGACCTCAAGGCCCAGGGTGCCATGGCCGCGTTGCTTAAGGACGCGCTCAAGCCCAACCTGGTGCAAACGCTCGAGGGCACGCCCGCGTTTGTCCACGGCGGTCCCTTCGCCAACATTGCCCACGGCTGCAACTCTATCATGGCCACGCGTATGGCGATGCGCTTTGGCGATGTCGCTATTACCGAGGCCGGCTTCGGTGCCGATCTGGGTGCCGAGAAGTTCCTCGACATCAAGTGCCGCATGACGGGCGTTCGCCCCAGCGCTGTCGTGATCGTCGCGACCGCTCGTGCGCTGAAGTACAACGGTGGCGTCGCCAAGGCCGACCTCAACGAGGAGAATCTCGAGGCACTCAAGGCTGGCATGCCCAACCTGCTGCGTCACGTCGACAACATCCAGAACGTTTATGGTCTGCCCTGCGTGGTCGCCATCAACCGATTCCCGACGGACACCGAGGCCGAGCTTGCGCTCATCGAGTCCGAGTGCCAGAAGCTCGGCGTCAACGTTAAGCTATCCGAGGTCTGGGCCAAGGGCGGCGAGGGCGCGCTCGAGCTGGCCGATGAGGTTATGCGTCTGATTGAGCAGCCGAGTGAGCTCAAGTTTGCCTATGAGGACGGCGCCGATGTGGCCGACGCTCTCGAGGCCATTGCCACCAAGGTCTACCGCGCCGACGGCGTTGACTTTACGCCGGCCGCCAAGCGCCAGCTCGCCGAGCTGCGCGAGAACGGCTTTGGCAACCTGCCGGTGTGCGTCGCCAAGACGCAGTACAGCTTTAGCGACAACGCCAAGGCCCTGGGCGCTCCCGAGAACTTCCGCATCACCGTGCGTGAGCTCAAGGTTTCTGCCGGCGCCCACTTTGTGGTCGCGCTGACCGGCAGTGTTCTGACCATGCCGGGTCTGCCCAAGGTGCCCGCGGCCGAAAACATCGACGTCGACAACGACGGCAACATCACCGACCTGTTCTAAGCCTGCTGTCCATAGCTGCTAGCCCGCCCCGCCGCGCCCACAAGGCACGGCGGGGCTTTTTGATCCTTAGGCCCGCGCATGTCTTGTAGATACCGACGGACTCTGCCCGTCATAGGCTTTTGCGCGGGTAGAATGCATGGATAGCTTGAGGCTCACGCGCGACGGAAAGGAATCGTTGCATGGATCAGGACAAGACAACCGTGATGGGCGGCTACGGTTCCGCGCAGGTTGGCGATAGCGCCGATGCGACCCGCGTTGTTCCCAACCCCGGTTATACCGACCCCGCCGCGACGCAGCCTTCTGCCGAGCCCACCCGGGTTATGGGCTATGGCGACACGGCGCAGGATTCTTACGCTGCATCTTCGCAAGGCCCCTATGGCAACGCAGCCCCGGATCCGTTTGATTACGCGCCGCAGGATTCTTATGCTGCCTCGACGCCGAATCCCTATGATGACCTGCCGCAGAATCCCATTCCGCAGCCTCAGCAGACGACGTATATGCCTCGCACGGCGCAGCCTCGCTACGAGTCGCGCGAGCCGTATCGCGAGTACCCCAAGTCGATTCCGCAATATGGCGAGGACGAGGAGAAGAAGCCGTCGCGTTCGTCGAGCGTGATCAAGAAGATCCTCATCGTGCTGGCAATCTTCTTTGCGCTGTCGGTTGTGTTTGCCATCGTGTCGGGCATGCTCAACAAGCGAGGGAGTTCAACGGCCGATACCACTGCCGAGCAAACCGAGTCCGCCTCGTCTAGCACCGTCGATCTGAGTGATATCCCGGGGCAGTACTGGTCCAACGCCAAGAAGATCCTCAAGTCGCGCGGCGCCGATCTTTCGAATGCCGTGGTCCTGACTGATGATGGCTCAACGCCCGTCGTCGATGCCAACTGGGTCGTTACTTCTGCCTACTATAACGACAGCGGCAACCTCGAAATTCAGCTCACGCACAAGAACAGCTCGGGCAACTCGTCCGACGGCCAAAGCGGTACCGACAGCTCGAGCTCCAATACGCTGGAGGACTTGAGCAACAAGGCACAGGAGTTGGGAGACAAGGCGCAAGAGCTGGGCGATACGGCACAAAACTTGGGCGATACCGCGCAGAACTTGGGCGACATGGCGACGGATGCCTGGAACGCCCTGCAAAACGGCATCTCGGGCGCGCAGGGAAACTAGCTGTTAAGCAGGCTACAACTGCTCGGCCGGACGCTCGGGCGAGCTAAAGCCCGAATCAAACGTGACGACGCACGAGACGTCGGGCCGGCGCTCGTGCACGATGCGCGTGACGAGCTCCAGCAGCTCCTCGTCGGATATGTCAAAGCCGTCGGGACGCACCAGGTCAAACGAAACAAACCCGTCGTGCTCGTGCAGGTCGTGGATGGAGAGCGCGGGATCGATCTGCATGACGCCGCGCTTGACCCAGCCGCGCAGGTCGTCGCCGGTGGTGGCGATGGGGTCGCAGTGCAGCGTGATATCGATGCCCATTTGGCGCTTGATGTCGTGCTCGATGGTGTCCAAAATCTCGTGGTGCTCAAATGCGTCGCCCTCTCCGGGCATCTCCACGTGGGCGCTGGCAAACTGACGACCGGGGCCGTAATCGTGCACCATCAGGTCGTGTGTGCCCAAGACCTGCGGATAGGACATGATCTTATCGCGGATTGCCTGGACGAGCTTGGGGTCGGGCGCTTGCCCCAGCAACGGGCTGATGGCGTCGCGCACTAGGCCCATGCCGCTGATGCAGATGAAGATGCCCACACCCAGGCCTGCCCAGCCATCGAGGTCAAAGCCGGTCGTCTGCGAAATAAGCGCCGCCACCAAGACCGAGCCCGAGGTGATGACGTCGTTTTTGGAGTCCTGTGCTGTGGCGATGAGCGTCTCCGAGTCGATGCGGTCGCCCAGCGTGCGGTTGAACGCGGCCATCCAGAGCTTTACGAGCATGGACGTAGCCAGTGCCGCAAGGGAAATGAACGTGTAAGCGGTGGGGGAAGGCTTGATGATCTTGGTGACCGACTCGAGGATCAGGTTGATGCCGACGGCGCAGACCAGGACGGCGACGAACAGGCCGGCTAGGTACTCATAGCGGCCGTGACCATAGGGGTGGCCTTCGTCTGCCGGGCGGCTGGCAAGGCGGAACCCGAGCAGGCTCACGATGTTGCTCGAGGCATCGGAGAGGTTGTTGAAAGCGTCGGCGATGAGGGAGACGGAGCCGGCGAGCAGGCCCGCGATGCCCTTGGCCAGGCACAGGGTGATGTTGAGGCCAATGCAGATGAGGCTTGCGGCAAAGCCCGCGTTGGTGCGGCAAGATGCATCGACCGGCTCGCCCTCGCTGCCGGGAACAAGCGTATGTACCAGCCGATTTACAAATAGCATAGCGGTCGTCCTCACAATCATGTTTAAGGGGATAGTGTAGCTCGTGCGGGGGCGCCGTTCACCGATGCTCAGAAAATGCAGCAATAGTCTGCCGGTGCTAACGAGCGAGCCTTCTCGTCTGCCTGGGTGGTCCATTTTGGGCCACATGGGTATGGGCATGTGCCTGCTTGCTCGACATACTTAATGTCGACAGCCCCTGTGCAAAGGAGGACGTTTCCATGGACGAGATGTTTGCCATTAAATGTCAAAACTGCGGCGGCCCTATGTACTCGCACCAAGCTAAGCGCAGCTTTGAGTGCGCTTATTGCGGCACGGTCGTTCCGTGGCAGGCTGATGCGGGGGAGCCCAAGAGCGCCCTGGGCATTCGCCATACGCCGCTGACGGTGGTGGATGGACTGCTCAAGCTCACGCATGTGTCGCAACTCGAGCGCCCGGAGGACCCGGACTGGTATTTCTTCAATTCGCACTGGCGCAATCAGTCGGTCCTGGAACATCTGCTGTGGGAGGATCGCGGCACGGCGCAAGAGTTCCAAGAGGCCACGCATGTGAGCATTCCTTGCCCCTTCTGCGGAGCGTCCTTTGAGGGCGAGTCAACGCAGCGTGTGTTTGAGTGCCCGTCCTGCGGCAACAAGATCGGCATTGCCGACCTGCTCAAGCCGGGGACGTTTAGCAAGCGCCTGACCTTGGGCGTTGGTGCGGAGTATGTACCTGGGCAGGGTATTCCCTGCGAAATCTCGCCACAGCAGGCACGTGCCAACGCGCTGCAGCTGGTGCGCCAGTATCCGGATGCCTTTGCCGGGCACGACGTGGAAGATGCGATCCAAAACGACATGATGCTTTTCTATTTCCCCATGGCGCTGGCGGACCTGCGCATGATGGCGAGCTTCCCGGGCAAGGGCCTGAGCAAGGAAACCCTGGTGTACTACGAGGTGCTCGACTGGGCGTATCCGAGGGCAAACTATCTGGATGTTCGCCTTATGGGCATTCTGGAGCCGTGGGACTTTGCCAAGGTTGGGCCGTTTGACCCTGCCATGCAGGAAGGTGACTTTCGCGTCGTCTCAGTCGATGCGTCTACCAAGGACCAGGTGGTCATTGATAAGTTGGCGCTCGACGTTGCGGGCAACGACGCCGAGGCTGTACTGGGGCTCAATAAAAAGAGTATCCGCACGTGGGCGCGCAAGGCCCGCAAGCATAAGGACGGCCTAGTTATGGTGCCGGTGTACTTTGTCGACCGTCCGGCAACGGACAGCCGCGACGGCGAGCAGGTGCGCATCGCCGTGAACGGCCAGACGGGCCGCGCGGCCGCGGTGGTGTTTAGCGACAAGCGCGAGACGCATATTGTGGCGCCGCTCAGCCCGAGTCTGCATCTGTCCGGTGAGAGCACCGTGCACGCCACGCCCGTCGAGGTCAAATACGTTAAATCGCCGTTCCTGTACCAGATCGTGCGCCGTGGAGGCGGCGAGCAACCGCGCCAGGTTGCAGCGGTTGCCGAGGGTTCCTACCGAGAGGAGAAGCCCAAACGCAAGGGCTTGTTCGCTGCGATCTTTGGGAAGTAGGGAAGCGCAGCATGGGACGGCTCGCAGGCATGCGGGCTGCCGTCCGGTAGTTTGGCAGGGGGTAGATGTAAATAAACGGTGGAGCGGCTGCAAAAGAGCCGCCTCGCTGGGCAAAATCAGGTTGTGCCGCGGAACCCGCTCCTCAGTTAGTCACACTTCGGAAGCGCGGGCAACGCAGACGCAAGTGTCTTAAGGGCCGGCTGCAACCGGCCCTTTTCTGTGGCAGCCAATGGGCCCACATCAGACGAAGGTCGCGTTTTTGCCTGTCAGGTCACGCTCGCCAGCCACGGCTAGAATGTCGTTGCCGGCGTCCATGACCGGTATTGTTTCGTAGCGTGCGCCTCAACCGCGGGTGCGCCTGCGACGGCTGCGGTGGTTTCGGTCGCAACGTGCTGCTACCCTTGCGTTTCGCCATTAGTCGCTTCGTTGATGGCGCGGTACTCGGCACTCAGCTCGCGCGCCAGCTCTTCCTTGCTTGGAAGATACGGCAGGTATTTGGCGGTAAACACTTGGTCGTTGTCTTCGGGCAGCGTGTACTCGACGATCGAATCGCTTTTGTCCGCGCAGAGCACGATGCCTATGGGCGGATTGTCGCCTTCGTTCATGAGCTCACGCGTGTAGTAGTTCACATACATTTGCATCTGGCCCAGGTCCTGATGCGTAAGGTCATCGGTCTTAAGGTCGATGAGCACGAAGCAGCGCATCAGATAGTTGTAAAAAACAAGGTCAATATAGAAATGGCGTCCATCAAAGGTGATGCGCTTTTGGCGCGCCTCGAAAGCGAAGCCACGGCCAAGCTCCAGCAGGAACTTCTGAAGATGCGTGATGAGCGCCTGCTCTAGATCGCTCTCGCGAAACGTAGCATCGTCCGAGAAACCTAAAAACTCCAGTACATATGGGTCGCGGATGATATCCTCGGGGCGACGAGCCGGGGCGCTCTCTTGGATTTCCTGGGTGACGGCCTCTTTGTTCTTGCTGGCAAGTAGGCGCTCGCGGAACATGGTGTTGATCTGGCGTTCGAGCTGACGCGTGCTCCAGCGAGAATCGGCGCATTCGTTCATGTACCAGGTGCGAGCTTCGGGGTCAGGAATGCGTATTAACCTGCGGTAATGTGTCCAGCTCAATTCGGGACGCAGTGAGTCCCGAATTGGAAATGCAAGATAGAACTGACGCATTTTGCGCAGCTCTCTTGCTTCAAAACTTTTACCAAAATCCTTGGTAAGTCTGATTGCGAGGGCCTTGAGCAGCGCCTCTCCATACTTGGCGCGCCCCTCTCCGCCCTGTTCATCAACAATACTCTTGCCGATCTCCCAATATGCCTCAACCATCGCAAAGTTAACGGCGGTATAGGCCTTGTCGCGAGCGGCGTTGAGAATCGAGGAGACCTGCTTGTAAAAACCTTCGGGCACGATTGCCGATTCTCCACGGTTTACCAGTTCGCCCATCACTGTCGCCCCACTTTCCTTTTGTGGAATGCGTCTTTATCGCATTTAGTTTAAAGCCTCGCGCGGACACGAATTGCCGTGCTGTCTGACATCTTCGCATGGGGCCTTGCGGTGACTAAAATGTGACCATAGAGGCAGTTTTAGCGAATCCCACGGGAGTGACGCGTATGGACAATAACACGCTGCTATTCCAGGACAAAGGTTCGGGTAGGTATAAAGACGTCAAGATCTACCCCAACCGTATTGAGGTGCTCAAGAAGGGCACTTTTGGTGGCAAGCACACCGAGATTGTCTATCTTAAGGACATTACGGGGGTCAACAGGATCAAGGGCCGCGATGTTTTTCTGCGTAACAGGCTGTTGACTGCTTGTGTTTTTAGCCTGAGCAGCCGTGCGAAGGCCCAGGAGTTTGTTAACGCGCTGAACATGGTGATGTAGCCTATGGCGGCGTTTGGGCCAAGGTAAAAATCGGGGGCACAGAACGGTGTCCTGCGCCCCCCATTGAGTCGATGTGTCTAAAAGGCCGGCTTGCCTATTCGCTACCGTCCCCAGCGTTTTCGCGGTCGTTGGCAAGCATTGCCGCGCCGGCGACCGTTGTCGCTACGGCGGCGGCAGCGAGCCCGGCGGCAATGCCGGAGCCGTCGCCCGTGTCGGCGAGTTTTCCGCCCGAGTTCTTGCCCTTGTTGCCCTTACCGTTCTTATCAGCGCTGCCTGCGTTGGAACCCGTGCCACCGTCGGTGCCGGTGCCGCCTGCACTGCTCGAGGCCGCTACGGTAAAGCTCGCGGCTCCGTCATTAGCAAGCTTGTAGTTTTGCGCCGCGTCGCCCAAAAGACCGTTCGCGCGCACCCAGTACGTTCCCGCGGTAAATGCCTCGCCCTCGACCATTGCCGTGCCCGGAGCGCCGTCCGCGTCGTGCACAAACTCGAGCTGAGCCGTGCAGGCATCGTTTTCGAGTTTGCCCTCGAGCGGCGCCGCGACCTTTGTGCGCACATCCTCGCCGGCCTTAAGGCCTTCGAGCCCCTCAAAGTGGGGTGTCAGTGCGCGCGGATCGATATCGATGGGCACGGATCCCTGCAGCCCCGTAACGGTCTCGTTGCCCAAGGCGTCGACATCCACGTATTCGATGGTAAACGCATGGCCCGAAGCCGCCACGTTGAGTACGTTGCTGCTGTCGACAAGGCGGAAATGGCCCTCGCCAACGGTCTTGCCATCCTGGAGCGAGGCATCGCTCAGCGAGTCGCCGTACGTCATGCGCATGCGGGTCGGGAGGCAGCACGAAGCCGACTGCGTGTGCTTCGTATCGTAATTGTAATTGCGCTGGTAGATGCTCCGGGCCAGCGCCGCATCAACAAAGTCGGATGCGATGATGCCAATGTGCTTGAGGTAATCTGACTTTGTATCCTCGGTTCCGCTGGGATTGATGTACGGGCTCTTGTACAGATGCTCGTTGACTACTCGTGCCGAGGTAAAAGGATTGCCTCCGTGCGACAAGCCCGTGCAGCTGGTGTAGTTGATAGACCAGCAACGCTCCTGGACTTGCACCTCGGCCCCGGCATCGTCCACGACGTCCACCTTGTTGCACGTGCGCCCGGTCGTTTCCTTCAGCGCATTATCGACCCAGCTGAGCTTGTCGGTTCCCGTGAGTTTGTACTTGTCCTGGGCATATACCTTGGTGCAATAGGGCTCTTCATTGCCCGTTTCCCCTATGGCTTCAAATCCCCGCGCGTCTTGGACGAGACACATCGACTGCCCGGAATGCGCCTTGATCTTGTCATCCCATTGGGTGAGGTCGAGGCCCCACGTGTGGCCGCTTACGCTGTTGCCGGCGAGCCCAAATCGACGCAGCAGGACGATCTTTCCGCGCACCTCGCCCAGCGTGGGGACGTGGCTCGACGTGTAGAACAGGTTGGGGTTATCGGCCATAACCTTGGCGAAGGCCGTCGTTATGCTTTCGTCGGTAGCCTCATCGTTGCCGCGCGATGCGAGCATGATGAGCGCTTCTGACGGGTTTTCGTTCAAAAACGTTTTGAAGTACCCGATGACATCGGAGAGATGCAGATAGTTCCCGTCTTTTTTGAGTAGGTAGAAAATCCCGTGGTCGATGCCGGGGTCATCGCCCTTTCCGAGCCGGATATCAAAATAGCGAATGCCTTCGAGCAACTGCGTGGGAATGTAATCCTGCTGGCATTTTACTTGCGAGGATTGGGGCTCAGTGTCGTTGTCCACGCTGCAGGTGCCCGAATCGTGCGTACCCGGGATGCTCAGCTCGTCGAGGAACTTGTTGTCGTCGACGTATTTCATCCAACATGGTCCGTCGACGTAGCTGCTGTACGTGATCCAGTCGAGGCTGCTAACCGTGGCATCGTTCTTTTTCATGTCGTAACCGATAAGTTCGAGCTCCCACGGAATGCTCTTACTCTTATGGCAGATCTTATTGTTGTCCTGGTCTTCGCCGTTCGATTCTATTGCCAGGTACTTAATGTCTTTTTTCTCGGTTTCTTTCTCGACCGTGCGGTCTCGGATGATATAGGTTCCGTTTGATTGACGCTCGAACGCAAAAGCGCGGCTGGGCTTGTTGTCATACTCGCCGCCCCATACGTGGATGACCTTTCCATCTTTGTCAGAGTCGTCGTCGACCGACCAAATGCTGTAGCCCGTCTTTTTATGCTCTTCGAAATTGAGCAAGGTGCGGATAGCATACCAGTTTGTATCGTCATTCTTGGTCGTTACGTTCTCAAGGATGAGCTTGCTGGACGTGCCGTCGTTAAACAGGTGGCAGACGTTGCCGCGAACGTTGCCGTCTTGGTTGACGCTCGCGGTGCGAAAATAGCCCGCGGGGCGGAGGCGAATGACGAAATTGTCGAGGCTGTCCGACGGTGCGGGTGTGTTGTCTGCAAATGCCGCTCGCAGGGGAATGCCCGGCGCTGCGGTTTCGGGCAGGCTTGCAAGTGGTGACAACGCCGCAAGCCCTAGGCCCAGCGTAAACGCTCGGCGGCTGATGGCATGGTGTTCGGTCATAACTTCTCCATTCGCAGAGTGCGGTTATGCGATAGTTTTGGTCACTATACTGCCCAGATGTTTAAAGATGCTGGTTTAATTGTCTGCGCGGCGCAATAAATCGGTGGGCCTTGAATATCAACTTCATCCGAACACCTCCCATATTCATCCGTACATGTACGG